>NZ_BAAGIQ010000080.1:0-8777 GCF_054658175.1 Alkalibacterium sp. s-m-28 | reverse complement strand
GAATGCTTTTCTCTACCATACGTATAGTGTACCTTTAAATCCCCTCTCTTTTCAAATCAAGTGATAGTGATTAACGTTTGAGGTGATAGGCTTTCTAGCGGGTAAAACTTTATACTTTCCTATTCTATAATGAAAAAGGACCTATTTCCATAGGCCCATTCCCTAAAAGTGATTTAGTACAGTTCATAGACTGCGTCGAACAGGTCTTTTTCCTTATCGATTTGAGTCTTGTTCCCGATGACTGCCACAGAGCGGTTCTCAAGCACCACCTGATACGCGTCAGCCAGATCATTTAATGACTGAGCGTCTGCAGATAGAATCTCTGCTTTCAGACGTCGGATGTCTTCACTGGTCAATCCTTGTTTGTATCTGGAGAAGGCCGTCATCCCTTTATTACGGGCTGATTTAGGCTGTTCCAGTGGACTGAGCGTCCCGATGATGTACTTCAGCAGTTCAGATTCCGACAGATCGATCGACTTGACGAAATCAGGCAGACCGGCGTAGGTTTCCAATGTCTTAGTGATGTTCGGATCCCGGTAGGAAGCTAGCGCAACATTGCCGTTTCGGCGATGCATATAAAGCGAGCCGTACGCGCCGCCTTTTACTCGGATCGTGTTCCACAAGTAGTCATATCTGAAGATAGTAGACAGAAGCTGAGTTGCTCCGTTAAATTCCAGGTGGTCCGTTGCGTCCGCAGCAACTGCGACATAGTTGACGTCCTGTGCGGTCACAAACGCTTCATTCTGCTTCTTACCTGCTTCATGGCTGACCGCTGCCCCTAGAGGACTGTCCTCCAAGTCTGCAAAGGCGTCTTTCAGTGCCTCTTTGACTTTAACACTCTGTTCTTTGTCTCCAATATATAGGGCATTCAGACGACGTTTGTTTAGTAGCTTGTCCAGTAAGGCTAATAGGTCAGTGCTCAGGCTAGACTCATTTTCTGATTTAAGCTCATCACGTGTCGCTTTCAAGTAATTGAACTGATCGATGCCGTTCAAGTGTTCACCCAACTTAGATAGAGGCTTCACTTGGCTCAAGGCACGGTTTGCCGCAATGACATGGGCTCTGAAGTTTACACGGTTCTCAAAATCAGAAATATAACTCTGGATCTGTTTCAGAATCTCGCTCTGATTATCGAAGCGAGTAGTCGTCATGATCTCTTTCATCAGATCAACGAGTTCTGTCAGCTGTTCACTCAGTGCCTTACCGCTCAAGACGAAGTAAGGGGTGAGCTTGCCTTCCTGATCTTCATATATCGTGACGGTTCCGGTGATGCCACCGGTGTGGGTATCCATTTCCGTCTGAAGGGCAGCTGCATCGTACTTATCGGTGTCCAGTTCACCAAGTAAATCACTCAGAAGACTCAAAGCAGCATAGTCATCTGCAGAAAAGTCACTGATGTCAAAGTAGAGACTGACATAATCGATGCCTGACGTGAACTGCTCGGAATAATAGAATTCCGTTCCGTCAAACAATGAATCGATGGCCAGAGGATAGTCCGGTTCGTCCGTTGTCAGATCTTCTCGTGTCAGCGTTGGAATCTTATCCAGGTCTTCTGGTCTGTCCGGTGTTTCCTGACGTTCGATCAGCTGCTGCGTCTTGTCAACGATTGCCTGCAGTTCTTCCTCAGACAGTCCGGCCTTGTATTCCTGGAGACTTTCCAGCGTCTGTGCTTCCAGTTTGTCGCTCTTACCTGGTTCAGCTTTAAGAATCAGTTCAACACGGTGTGAATTGTTCAGAAGTTTGCGTTCGATCAGCTGTTCAAAGTATCCGTCTTCTGCAAGCTCTGCCAGTTCTTCAAGGTATTTGGAGAACTGCAGGCGGTCATAAGGCGAATGGTCATACAGCCAGGTGCTTAAGGCATTGATCGCATAAATGACGCCACGCGGGTTGTCCTCGGAAATAACGGCTTCTTTTGTCTGGAAGGTGATCTTGTTCAAAGCTGCCTTTACGATCGCCTGGTCCAGTCCCTTGTCGACGATATCTTTAAGCGTACTCTCGGTCACTTCCTTGAATCGGTCAAGATTCTTGCTGTCTGCATATTTGGCAGAAATGATGAAGGCTGTCGGATACCCGATATCTGCTACATCACTTTCGATGTCTCCACCGATCTCAGCATCCAAAAGTGCTTTTTGAAGGGGTGCCTGACTGTGTCCGAAGAGGATTTCCTCCAGGACTTTCATGCCGTAATTGTCCAGTGCATCTTCAGGTTCCAGCACATGCCAGCCTAAAGCCAGATAGTCTTTTCCTTCTGGATCATCACCATCAGTGATCGAGTACGTTTCCTCAAATACTTTCGCTTCCGGTTCAGCAACAGTCAGTGTCAGATCGACTGCATCTCCTTTGCCTTTTCCAGAAAAATACTCATCCAGCGCATCGAACACAGTGGACAGATCAGCGTCACCGTAGACGATCGTCAGTGAATTTGTCGGATGATAGTACTTGGTATGGAAATCGACGAACTCTTCCTGAGTCAGGCTGGGAATCGCTTTTGGCAAGCCGCCTGAATTGTACTGATACGTTGTTCCTGGGTACAGTTTGTTTGATAGATGATCATAGAGCTGCCCTTCCGGAGAAGCGGTCGCCCCTTTCATCTCATTGTAGACGACTCCTTTGTAGATCAGGTCATCCTCAATGTTTTCCAGATGATAGTGCCAGCCTTCCTGCTCAAGAATCTGCGGGTCAGTATACAGTTTGGGACTGAATACGGCATCCAGGTACACTCCCACCAGATGCATAAAGTCTTTTTCATTCGTAGAGGCTACTGGGTAGATCGTCTTGTCCGAGAACGTCATGGCATTGACGAAGGTGTTCAGTGACCCCTTGATCAGTTCCACAAAAGGCTCTTTGGACGGGTATTTTTCCGACCCGTTCAATACTGAGTGCTCAAGGATATGAGCGATCCCGTTATCGTTGTATGGAGGGGTCTTGAAGGCGATGGTGAAGGCCTTGTTCTGATCAACATTGTCTATGTGCAGGACCTGTGCCCCAGTTTCATCGTGTTCATACAGTGAACCGACGGACTGGATATCAGGTAGATCCTGTGTTTCGATTTTATTAAATGTCATACAATTCTCCTCTATTTCACATTATTTTTTCATGCAACTTCATTGTACCTTATCCGTTAAGAATTTCCTATACAGATAGGATAAAATAATTACAGTTATTCTATATCGAGCTTGTCGTTCCTTTGTAGCATATTAGCTCATTCGACCTAAAAGGCCGACAAACCGATCAGGATCAGGTAGCTCAAGAAGGTAATCAGGACACTCAGCATCGTCCCTATAACAAAATATTCAGAAAAGTACGGATCGTCCGCAATGAGCTTGTAGCGGGCAAATGCTTTAATGGACAGAATGGCTACAATTGACAGTAGACTACCATTCAGGAAAGACAGAAAGATCAGGATGCGTTCCAGGTTCCCTATCATTGCGCCTGCCCCTTTAAATCCGGACTCTCCTTTTTCAGGTGTACGGTCGGTTTCAGTGGTTTCTTCGACCAGTGTCTTTCTGGTTCCTTTCGGATCATACTGAACGCTTAAAGTCCGGATCAGCAGATTGGCCGGCCGCATCAGGAGCAGCAGAATTAATACGAACCGGATAAATAGAATATATGGGTACGTCAGCTCTCCAGTCATCATGAACCGGACTGGGTTAAGCTGCAGCGGAGACAGCACGGACAAGATGAGCTGACTGATGAACAGCACAATTGCACTGAGAACGACATAGGATGCCAGAGTCTGACCGATCGTCTTCTTATGCGTCTGGATCCACTGAACGGATACCTGGCTTTTTAAAAGCAGAATCCCGCTGGCAATAATGATGAAGAACAGCTGAATGGACGGCTCCGACAACTCATAAAGAAACTGGTTCAGCCCCAGTATCCAGAAGATAAAGAGCATCTGATGCAAGGCAAAGGCAATGATCTGTCCGTTTTTTCTATAAAAAGTCTGGAGCGCATGGGAGGCATTATACTGGATCGTGCTGCTCATGAATAAATCGATGGCCTGCATGATGTAGTGCTTGAACAAAGCATGGCCCAGAACTAGTCCGATGCTGATGGAAAGCCACGGCAGGTAATCGCCAATGTCATCAATCAGTCCGAAAACTACCAGACTTGTAAAGAAGATGCCCCAGGAATACTGGGAATGCCCTTCTTCATTTTTTGAATGCGCCAGAAATGTCGGATACTTTGTAAAGTAGAAATACCCGATCAGGTGGGCAATGAGACTTTCAATGATCATGGCTTTGCCTCCAGTCTTCAATCTTCTCGGCAACCAGCTTTCTCGAATGGGCATACTGCTTGATATGGGTGGATATGATCCGTTTGCTCACAGTCTGCTCACTGACAGCCTGACCTAGCTGATTTGACATCGCTTTTTTTATGGCCTGATTGGTAAACTCCTCGTAGCCTGCTTCGTTCAAAATGATTAGAGCCGTCTGTTTCTGTGACATCGTCCAGTCATTTTTAATCACATTTTGGAGACGGATGATGCTGTTCAAAAAGTCTATTTCCGGCTGATCAGATGCGAGCTTTTCATTCAGCTGGCCATAGTCATTGTACTGGTGAACCGACTCGATCGCTTCTCTAGCGTGCCAGTAAGCCGGGCCGTCTGTCCCGATGCTGACCTTGCGATTCTTTATCGGCGTGCTCAACCGGCCGATGCCTATCCCCCATCTCAATGTGACTTCTACTCCTATCTCATCTTTAGTTCGAGTCTGGAAACGGAGAGAGATGAGATCGATAATCAGAAATGCTGCTTCCGCAGAATTCACGATGCCCTGGAATTCATCTCCTAAAGTGATAGTCAAGTTTGATTCAATGGCTCCTTTAAAGCGTATATTGATATCATTCAGGATCGAGGTCAGGATCTCCTGTATCTGTTCCCTTTCCTTCATCTTTCTGGACGCGATAATATCTGAAATCAGGGCGATTTTTATTGTTTCACTCATCTTGCTCCTCCTGTTCGATTCATGTTACTGCGAAGTATAACCTTTTTTTAGTTGATTATCAAGTTTAAACGATATTTAGTTGATTTTTACATTAATTTAATACTCCTTTTGCTGATTTTATAGTTTATCAATCAATAACCAGCTCACCTTGTTCCACTGACTGTCTGACATTGCGTTGGGTGGTAACTAATTACTGTATTAATGTCTACTCAAAGAGTAAATGCGTTTGAGTGGGCTATGATTCACAGATTATTACCCACCCAAACGCACAAAGGCTGTGAGTGGGCAATAATACCTGATTTACTACCCACTGAAATGAGTAAGCTTCCTGGGTAATAAAACCAGCATACTTACTTAAAAAGGCTCAATTACTGATCCATGTATCTTCCTCTTCAATTCAATAAGGTAAACATCGCCAAAGCGATGTCTCTTTATAATCTTTAGAGCATCTCAAGCGCTAATGTTAGATTCACTTTTAAAGGGTTGCTATAATTTGTTTATCCGAGAGTACAGCTTTTCGGAAAATATAGTAAGAGGAGTCGATCTTTAATGTCAGAACGGAAGTTAACAGATCCACGGACAAAATTCTATAATCAGAAATTCCCCGATCAGGAACAGGACACACCGGCACTGCAGAGCAAAATGGCCCCTCAGCCTGATTCAGGTGAAGAATCGTATAAAGGACACAACCGACTGGAAGGACGTAATGCCCTGGTTACTGGTGGAGATTCCGGTATCGGACGAGCAGCGGCAATTGCCTTTGCCCGAGAAGGCGCGAACGTAGCCATTCAGTTCTTACCAGGAGAAGAAAGCGATGCGAATGAAGTTAAAGATCTAATTGAAAAAGAAGGAAGGAAAGCACTCCTGCTTCCCTATGATTTAAGAGAAGACGGATCAGGAAGTGAGATTGTAGAGAAAACTGCTGAAGCATTCGGCGCGTTGGATCTCCTTGTCATGAACGCTGCTCAGCAGATTGCACAGCCTAGTCTTGAAGACCTGTCAATGAAGCAGGTTAATGATACATTTAAAGTCAATATCATAAGCTACTACGAAACAGTAAAAGCTGCCGAGAAGTATTTGGAACCAGGAAGTGCGATCATCACGACGACTTCAGTTCAGTCCTTCTCCCCTAGTACCAGTCTATTGGACTACGCAGCGACGAAGGGTGCCGTCAGTAACTTTACACTAGCTTTATCTGACTACTTTGCACCTAAAGGGATTCGGGTCAACGGTGTGGCGCCAGGACCAATCTGGACACCACTTCAGCTGGATAACGGAAAACTTGATGGAGACATCCCGGATTTCGGACAAAGCACACCACTTGGACGTGCTGCTCAGCCTGTAGAACTGGCTCCAGTCTATGTTCTGCTTGCTTCAGACGACGCCAGCTTTATTACGGGACAGATTTACGGTGTTACCGGCGGTCAGCCGATCGATTTGTAAAAGACTTAAAATGATAAACAGCTGCTGAGACTGATCAGGTCCCGGCAGCTGTTTTATTGATATGATAAACTTAATTTGGTTGATTTCGATTGTTCGCCTTTTTTGGGTTGAAAAATTGAAAAGTAAGTAACATTTTTTATTTCTAATAACCTCTAAAAGCAAAAAACAGCTCTAGTAACATACTCACCATTACCAGAACTGTTTCCATTCTATCCTGTTATCCATCATAAGGTACGGTTTGAATCTCTATCGTTTTAGAGCCTTGGGTCAGTTTAGATACCGGGCAGCGTTTTTCGGCAGAGCGGACAAGGGTTTCAGCTTTTTCCATATCGAGTCCTTCGATCGAAGCGAAAAGATAGACCTGGAAATAATACCCTACCCCACTCGCTTCCCTTATGAGCTGGACTTTGGCCGTCACCTTACTCTTGTTGTCCATTCCTCGGGCACTTAATAGCGATTCGATCGTCGCATTCAGACAGGTCGTCATCGCCAGACCAAATAACTCTTCCGGATTCGTACCGGAAGAGTCGTCTAATGGATGAGAAGTAGTCACGGATAAGCCGCCTTCACCTTCGACAAAAGCAGTGCCTTCGACGCCGTCTGTGTTATGAACAGTTGCTTCGAATAAATACTTATCCACTATAGTCCCTCGTTTCTTAGTTTTTACTAAAGTATACGTTTTGTAATGCATTTTGTACTGTCTAGCTTAACTACTCCCGTTGGTCGGTCGATCACAACAATAGTTGTACGTGCTGAAGCACTACAACTTGTAAGGACGTACCAGCCTCTCGAGAAAAAGATAAATGTACCCATTGCGCAGGATGCTCTTCTGACGCATACTCTGACTCTACGCATTGAAATGCTAGAGTCACAGCAATTCGGGGTACATTTCCTCTACTCGCTATCGCTCGGTCGATCTCAACAATAGTTGTACGTGCTAAAGCACTACAACTTGTAAGGTCTACTCGCTATCGCTCCGGCGATCTCAAGTATATCTGTAAGAGCTAAAGCTCGAACAGATACTAAGGTATTTTCTTGTCGAGGCTGACCGGTACGTGAAGCTTTTCTTAGTTTTTACGTTGAGTTAAATCTAGTCCTTCGATTTTTTCCAGTTCTGGAAGTAAAGCGTTCAGGATGCGTCCACCAAATACGAAGACGTCCATCATCGGTTTTACATCTTCACCTGTGATGCCCAGATGACGCATGATGATCTCACCATCTCCTGAGATAACGAAACGGTAGTAACCAGAACGCATCGCATTGATTTCGTTCAGTTCAGTCACAATTTCAGGCAGGCGGTTACGGTCTGTCACGTATCCGATTTTATTGTAAGTGATCTGGTAGTTTACACGAGGTACATCAGCATCATGGATGATTACGCCACAAGCCACCGCTTTATTTTGGTTCACACGTAAAGCAGTCTGGAAAACGATTTGCTGCTGCTTGACTTCTTCGCCATCTTTTTTACGAATAGGTGCTTCGATGTCCTTTGTTTTAAATTGAATCTTTTTCTCCTGTGCCAGGTGTTTAAAATTATCAGTAATTACGCTCATGTTAAAAGCCTCCGTCTAAATTTATCGTATTTATGTTTCACACAAAAACTAGTATACCATAAAACGCTTACTAATTATAGGGCAGAGAGAGGATAAATGATTTTCGAAACTCGCTTTTTCCACTGATTTTGAAATAACTTACTCATACAGCGAAAAATAATCAAGATTTTTTAAGTTATTGCTCATTTTTTAAACGTAATTTGGAATAACTTTTTTAATAATACTATTTTTGGGCATAAAGACCCCTTGGTCTTTAAATCATCAAAAAATTTAATTAAGCAACCCAACTCGCTAAATGTTCGACGATATTCTCTTTTACTTTAGCTGACGCAAAAGCCAAACTAACGATGAAAGAAATCGAAACATATAGATTCATTTTATCCAATCCTCGAATTGTATGGTCTTCAAAAAGAAAATCTCGATCTAAACGACTATTTACGCGTTCAACTGCTGTACGTTTTTTATACAACCGTTTAAATTTATAACTCGTCCGAGCCACTTTTGGGAAAATTCGAACATCTTCAGAACGTTTAATTCGGAAAATTCGGCAATCACTAT
Organism: Alkalibacterium sp. s-m-28; assembly: GCF_054658175.1. Taxonomy (NCBI): domain Bacteria; kingdom Bacillati; phylum Bacillota; class Bacilli; order Lactobacillales; family Carnobacteriaceae; genus Alkalibacterium; species Alkalibacterium sp. s-m-28. The sequence goes on along the minus strand of NZ_BAAGIQ010000080.1, from coordinate 274 downwards.
ACTTCGGATGAAATTTATATTGTAAGCTATCTGTTGAGCTGTCGTAGCCTTCATAAATCAAAGGAATAGACTTTCCACAATCATCAATAAAAAATACACGGCCATCTTCATCATAGATTAAATCTGTTTCTTTATATTGACGAGTGAGTTCGCCATCTTTCCACATATGACGATTATCAATAATTGCAGTAATTGAACGTCGTTCAATTTTATCAATCAATGGTTTCCCATCATACCCACGATCCGCCATTAAATATTCAGCTCGTTCCGCTTG
>NZ_BAAGIQ010000079.1:0-8821 GCF_054658175.1 Alkalibacterium sp. s-m-28 | reverse complement strand
TTTAGAACCATCTTCCATCTAGTTCTATTTTACACAGAAACAGCACGGAATGACCAAGCGATAACCAAGATATTTAATTATCAAAGAACTAAAGTGAATGGATCATCAAAAGCGACTTTTTGAAATTTTTCTCCCCCATGGGGGAGAAAGCTCCATTCTTTCAAACAGTTAATCAATCAACTAAGTTAAGAACAATTCTTAACTACAAACTTATTATACGAGGAGGGAAAGATATTGAAAATCATCAAACAGCTTTTCTGGCTCTTCCTGTTCTCCTTTTTAGGTGAGCTGCTCTCTTATCTCAGTCCCATTGCGGTTCCGGGAAGCGTGCTGGGTATGGTACTGCTCTTTACAGCTCTGCAGTTCAACTGGATCGGGATGGAACAGGTCGAGGATGCCGGCGAATGGCTGACAAATAATATGGCCATACTTTTTATCCCGGCTGGGGTAGGTCTGATGACACACTTCGGCATCATCAGTTCAATCTGGTGGCAGCTGCTGGTCGTCATTTTTATTTCAACTACTCTGATGATTGCTCTGGTCGGCGTCGTTGTTCAACTGATTATCAGAAGATCTAGAATACGATCCGAACAGCGTACAGGACGCGTCAGTCCACAATGGAAAGGAGAGAAAGTCAGTGATCCAGGAACTCGCAGCTAATCCATTTTTCGGCATCGTTCTGTCCGTTTCTTTCTACCTCATCGGACAGCAGCTTCATAAACGGTGGCCGATCCCTATTTTTACCCCACTGGTCTTTGCCATAGTGATGACGATCGTCACTTTGCTTCTGCTGGATATCTCGTATGAGACCTACTTTAACGGGGGACAGTATATCAACATGTGGATCACTCCCGCAACGGTGGCTCTGGCTATCAAGTTGAAGAAGAATATCGCTCATCTGAAAGAAAATGTATCCGCTATCTTATCTGGCATTGGAATCGGCGTCGTTTTTCACACAGTGATCATTGTCCTGCTCAGCCTGATGTTTCAGTTCAATGAAGAGCTGGCTGCCACACTGTTTCCAAAATCAGTGACGACTCCGATTGCCTTGGGTGTATCTGAATCCCTCGGAGGTATCGCTTCTCTCACAGTAGCTGTCGTTGTCTTCACAGGGGTACTGGGAGCGGTCGTCGGTCCAACGATTTTCAAATGGCTGAAAGTGACTGAACCCGTTGCACAAGGCGTGGCAATGGGGTCCGGATCACATGCCATGGGAACGACTAAAGCAATCGAAATGGGAGACGTTCAAGGAGCCATGTCCGGCCTGTCTATTGTCCTGACCGGTATCGCAGTTGTCATTCTGGCCCCTGTCGGCCTGCTGCTGATCCAGCTTCTGTTCAGCTAATTTATTTATCATCTAACACACAAACTATATAAAATGGAGGAATTTACAATGGAACAGACAAAACAAGAATACCTTGCACCTAGTGAAGTAAAAGAATTGGATATCGTCAATACCTATGAACTTGAAATGCTTGCGGGAGAAGTCGTGCCTCAAGGCGGATATGACTACATTTCCGGCGGATCCGGTGATGAGTACACATTGAGACAGAATGTCGAATCATTCAACCACAAAGGCATCCTTCCACGTGTACTGGCAGATGTCGAGAATCCTGATACTCGAACCAGCATTCTGGGTCATGACATTACAGCGCCATTCATCATGGCTCCGATTGCTGCTCACGGTCTGGCTCACCAGACAAAAGAAGCCGGGACAGCTAAAGGCGTGTCCGAATTCGGAACGATCATGTCCATCAGTGCCTATTCCGGTGCCAAATTCGAAGAAATCGAAAAAGGGCTGAATGGTTCACCGCGCTGGTTCCAGATTTACATGAGTAAAGACGACGAACTGAACAAAGCTATTGTGGATGAAGCGAAAGCCGACGGAGCAACTGCAATCATCCTGACCGCAGACTCTACTCTTTCAGGGAACCGCGAAAAAGACATGCGCAACAAGTTCGTCTACCCATTCGGTATGCCGATCGTCTCACGTTATCTGACTGGTACTGGAGAAAAAATGTCACTCAATAATATCTATGCGCAATCCAAGCAGAAAATCAGCCCGAAAGACGTAGAGTTCCTGACAGACTATTCCGGTCTTCCTGTCTTTGTGAAAGGCGTCCAGTCTCCTGAAGATGCACTTCTAGCCATCGGGGCCGGGGCTGCTGGGATCTGGGTTTCAAATCATGGAGGCCGTCAGCTGGATGGTGCGCCAGGATCATTCGATACACTTGAACGCATATCTGAAGCTGTTCAGGGCCGTGTCCCTATCGTCTTTGATTCAGGGATCCGCCGCGGTGAGCATATCTTCAAAGCACTTGCAAGCGGAGCGGATGTCGTAGCTATCGGACGGCCTGCACTATACGGCCTGGCACTAGGTGGATGGAAAGGCGTCAAGAGCGTATTCGACTACTTCCACACCGATCTGAAGCGCGTCATGCAGCTGGCAGGTACACAGACTGTCGAAGACATCAAGCACACTAAGCTGTTTGATCAGAAGTAACTATCCGTTGCTTAAAAGATATTTTCATTTATCACATCTAACGTAACTCCCTTCTCTCTGTTCGAGGTAACTTTTACTCCTTAAAGAGAAAAGGGAGTTTAATTTGTATTTATCTAACTACTACTAATATACCTCTCATTAGTACTTTGTATTAAATGTTCATTATTTAATTCATCAACGTATATCCATAAATCATCTCTTAAATATAAATCATTTTTTTCATATCACACTTTAAAAAAAATCGATTATTAATGTCTTTACTTAGTAAATAGTGATATAATTAAAAAAAGTGTTAACAGGAGGGTATTATGAGACAGTTTAAACTGGATAACAAGGTATATCAGGCAATTGTTGACGGTACGCAAAATGGTTACTTGGAATATCTACATGAGCGGCGGCGTAAAAAAAATGAATTGCGCGTAAGTGGAGCATATGCCTGGACCAAAGGAAATCACATCGATGACCAAGTAGCTCGAGCTGTTGAATCTTTAGGTCTTAATTATCGAATGGATAAAGCTGGATATACCTGGGAATATCTTCAATTCACATTAGCCGATGATTCAGAAAAATATCTAATTATCATAAAGAACTCTAAACGAACTAAAGACTTTTTTGATGGAAAACATCAAGCGATAAGAACAAAAATTATTTAACTCCATTGTCAGATATCAACAATTCACAACTGACATCAGACGATTTGAATTTCGAAGCTCTTCCTGAACAGATAGAATTGGAACTATCGAGTCCAGCAGAAATAAAAGCTGTACTGAACAATTCATCTTTATCTTCTGAAGAAGGTTACTCTCGCTTTTATATCGTTACTTATGAGATAAACTCCGAGACTAAAATGATTGACTCAATCAGATTAACTATGCCTAGCAGTAAAACAATGAGGCTTTATGAAATAGAAAATCTAACACCATTCATTCAATCTAGTCCAGTCACAATTACTCGAGATGACCTTGAGCCGGTGCTTCAAGAAATAAACTCTAACGAAACTATTTTTTCAGGTGATCAACACTCATTTGGTTACTCTGTCCCTTCTGAAGAAGAGCGAGGAGCACAGGAGTAATAACAAAATAATTAAGGAAGTGTGTATTATGTTTTACGGAGAGAAATTAAGAGAATCAAGAGAACTACATGGTCTCTCCAGAAAGGAACTTGCTGAAAAATTAGAAATCTCGGAGCAAGCTGTATGGCAGTACGAGAACCAGTATACCGTTCCAAAGTTTGATATTATTAATGCATTAAAAAAAGTATTATCTGTTAAACCTCAATTTTTCTATTCAGATTCTTTTGTAAAAGAAGTAGTAAGTATTGACCGAATTGCGTATCGCTCTGATGATAGAGATTCAAGGAAAAAAGCAAAAATGGAACTCAATTACATTAACTACGTTAATCATTTCATAACCTACTTTGAAAAGTCACTTGCCATACCCAATCAATCAATTTATTCTTTAAAAGCTAAAGCAGAAGATAAGTTATTTAGAAACAATAAAAGCCATGCCTCCAATGAAAAGTCTATTAAAGATGTTGCTCTCCTAGCCAGAAAGCAACTAAATGTCGAGCATAATAAAGATCTTTTATACAAGTTAGAATTGTCTGGTATATATATTCTTGAAAAAAATATGGGTCTTTCAATTGACGCTTATAGTACGTGGACGAATGACAATGTTCCTTTTATAGTTTTAGGTACTCAAAAGAAATCTTCTGTACGAAGAAATTTTGATTTAGCTCATGAGTTAGGTCACTTACTCATGCATGGAGATATAGATATGGACGGTTTAACAAAAGAGGAACTTCGACAAGTAGAAAAAGAAGCTAACGATTTCGCTTCCTTTTTCTTGCTACCAGAAGAAAACTTTGTGACAGACTTTCATAGCATCTCAAAAAAATCAAATCCTGATTCCTATATTGACCTGAAAATGAAGTACCATGTATCAATAGCAGCAATGGAATACAGAGCATATAAGTTGAATTTGCTGACCTTCGAGGAAAATCGTTATTTTTACTCAGCACTTAACCGCTTGAACTATAAGAAAATTGAACCACTAGACGAAGATATTCCTGTAATTAAGCCAGGAAAAATACGCGCATTGCTCAAGCTTATTTTTGAAAACCATCTGCTTATTTTAGACACCGAACTTGAAAATTTTTCTATTGAACGCACTTTTTTGGAATCTTTATTCGGAATTGATGATCAGATGCTAAAACAATATGAAGACCAGACTAGACTGGACTACTTTGGAGATAAAGTGATAAGTTTATATTAAAGTCCTGTTATCAATAATTGAATGCAATAAATATTAAAGAAAAATGTACATTAAAGGAAAGAATCGTTAGTTAATCTAATGATTCTTTCCTTTATTACTATCTCGGTATTAATTGTCGATTAGCAATTTCCCATACTTGGTCCGCTACTCTATCCACGAAGTATTTATCATGAGAGGTAAAAAACACGGTTCCTTTGTAGTCCTTCAGTAACTGTTCCAGTGCTTCTATAGTTGATAGATCAATAAAATTAGTCGGTTCATCAAGCACGATGACGTTGCTAGGATCCGTAAACAGCTTGGCAATCGCCAGACGAGTAGCTTCTCCCCCACTCAAGTTCGACACAGGTCGATCTGTATCCGACTGATCAAAACCTAAATTATTCAATACGGCCCGAACGAGTGGTTCTGAATACTCTGACTCGTACCGTAGATAGTCCAATACGCCTGTTTCCTCTGTCAACTTGTAGTCCATCTGCTTGTAAACAGCAAAGCGCACTTTTGGAGATAGACGAACGCCTTCTTCTTTGCTGAGTATATGAGATAGCAGACTCGATTTGCCGGCTCCGTTATGCCCGGTAATTGCGATACGTTTTCCTCGTTCGAACTGAGCATCTACTTCTTTTAACAGTATCTGATCCCCTCTGATAATCGTGACATCTTCAAGCATCACTGGGTACGGGTTATGGATTTCTACCGTTTTAATTGCAGGAAACTGTATCGTTTTCTGCTCAGCAGGCAAGTCGACGTCCTCGATTTGTTCCATTCGCTTTTCAATCGCTTTAGCCGTCTTATGCGCTGCTTTCTGAACGGTATCTTTCTGTTTGGAAGAAGACAAGCGGCTCGGCCTTATATTCCTGTTTTTCTGCTTGTGACTGACTTTGCTCATCTTCTGAGCTTGTTCATGCTTCTTTTTAACAGCCGATTCCAGTCGAGCTTTTTCTTTTAGAGCAGCTTCATGTTTCCGTTCAGTTTCTAATTTATTCTGTTCATACTGCTCCACGTATTCAGTATAGTTCCCCGGATAAACAGTGACTGTTCCATCCTTCACTTCCCAGATTTTTTCTACGACTTTATCTAGAAAATACCGGTCGTGACTGACAACTAGAAGCGTACCATAATAGTAAGTCAGTTCGTCTATCAGAAACTGAATCCCTTCTGAGTCCAAATGAGTCGTGGGTTCATCCATCAGCAACCCCGGTGTATAACGGGAGAACAGGCTGGCCAGTCTGGCGCGCGTTCTTTCCCCTCCACTGAAGACATCTGTTCTATGCTTTGGCACGTTCAGTCTGGACAGCATCTCAGAATCAACTTGGTCTCTAAAGAGTCCAGTTTCCTCCTCCATCTGGCTGTAAAACTGAAAATCAGTCAACATTCTGACTTGACCTTTATCCGGTTCAATGGACTGGTTGATAAGCTTCAGCAACGTACTCTTCCCTTGCCCGTTATTCCCTACTATACCGACCTTTTCATTCTGATAAACTTTCAAATCATCTATGGAAAGAATCGTTTTTCCGTTGTATGTCTTTTCGATGTTTTTTAAATCTAATACTAGTTCTTGCATTAGTGAACACTCCTTTAATACAGGCCGTGTTCTATATATCAGAGGAAGCATCCTCGCTATTTTATTGCAAAACAAAAAGAGATAGACCTGCTATCTCTTTGACAACTAAGCTTTTCCGTTGTGGAATAAAATGGACGGACTGCTCCCTTGTTTCTGTCATATAAACAGGACCTTGAATAGTTATTTAATTAACGATTCAAAGCCACAAGCCGCAATCTCATCTTTTCATTCCTCCTTTGATTTGGTGATATAATCATAACATATCTATCTCTCTGACTCAACAGAATAATTTCAAATGAGTAGCTGGACCAATTACTCTGCGCTGTCACCCAAATCGATTCTTTCGTAATTATGGAAGCTTTCCAGACCAGTATTATAGAATATGGCCTCCACGGTTGTGATCAACCTGTCCGTGAGCTGACCGAGTGCTACTTGCTGAACGTCTGATCCGTCCAACTCACTCATATACATGCCATTATCTTGATTCTGTCCTGAATCAAATTCAGCTGCAAAGTAAATGCCCTGGTCCGTCAATGTATACATGCTTACTGGGTAATCGACGACTAATTCCGGTTCAGTTGTTCCTGACTGGTCCATTCTATAGAGTCTGCTCTCCTGACCAATATAGTAATAGTAGTCTTCCCAGACCATGATAGAAGAAACTTCTCCAATCAATAGTGTCTCTCTCTCCGACCCGTCCGGCTGCATCCGCTCCATCCTGCCTTCGCGACCTGACTCATGACTGAACAGTATCTGGTCCTCATAGACGGTCATGCTGGTGAGGCTCACATCAATGATCCGTTCCACATTACTACCCTCAAGGGTCATCCGGTAGGGACTGTTATCATCCTGATCATTTATAAAGTAAATGCTCTCGTCGACGATCTGTACGGCAATCATCTGCCCCAGATCATACAAAGTCTCTTCACTACTCCCATCTGTTCTGACTCGATGAAGGGAATTATTATCTGAGTAATACAACCAGTCCCCTATAAGATTCAGATTGCCTAACCAGGGCTCGGCACTTGCTCTATCAATGATAACTGTTTCTTCTTCAGTACCCAGATCGATTTCAAGGATGCTGTTCTGCCACTCAATCAAGTACAGACTGGCATCATCCACGACCCCATATCCGCCATTCAGCTTGTTTGCGACAGAGCTGCCTCTCTGACCAGGTTCGGTCAGACTGGTACCACTACTGGATGAAGCTTGGATATTATGCGCGAAAACCTGAAGTTCCCAGAGGAGTCTGCTTTGAGTGAGCAAAGGAATGAGCGATACGCCAGCAATTACCAATACAGTGAGAACAGTTCTAACTTTTTGTCCCTCTTTTCCACTTATCCCCCTAATATCATCGGACAATCTTCTCAAATAATATGCTGGACCCTCAATCCTGACTTTATCTTCACTATAATAAATGACGACCTGATCATCTATGGATAGACTGAATAGCCGATCGAATTTAGGTTTCAAACGGATCAGATCAGCTTCCCGTTCTATAATTTTCCATCTATCTGCGTCCAGACGGCCTTCAACTGTATCTAATACTGATACATCTTCGTGCTGCATCTTACGGGAATAACGTGCATTCATCCAGACAGCAAACAGTATCCAGGAGAATGCTATCAGACCCCATCCGACACCCATTGAAGCGCCGAAGATCAGGCGATGCAGAAGAAGGATCAGGACGACTAAAGGTAAGTAGATAAATAGCGTTGTTCTAAACAATAATTCTTCCGTATTCTTTTTCAGTTTTATATTGATCAGTCCTTTTGTTGGATTTGTCCCTAACCGCCTGCTTCTTCAGCTTCTTCCTGCCATTCGCTGATCAGCTCTGAAGGGACATAATGACTCGGGATCAGCAGCTCCCCGTCTTCACTCCTAAGGCGACTGTCTGACTCCGTGAACATTTCAAAATAGCATGTCTCTCCCTCTGTCTCGACGATATATGTGTCCTCCTCTACCCGAATGTCTTGTATGTCGTGCGTGTAAAACTGATGATTGGGACCATCTGAGTCCCCTTCGCTTTGTTCAACAATATGAACAGTTAGTTGCTGCTGCCCATCTTCCTCAACGAACTGATAAGATAGTGGGACACCGACACTTATTCCAGGACTGTTGGTAGCTGGCTCCAGAATAACACCCATCAAGTCATCAGACTCTCCTGTAAAGCTTATTTCATCTAAATTTGCTGTATATGCTTCACGTTGCTCCTGTACATACTGTTCTACACTGGCTGACTGAGTAGGATCTCCGGCTGTTCTTCTGCGTCATCACCTGCACATACCGTCAGCATCAGCGCTGCAAGGGGGATCATCATTCTCTTTTTCATCATATTATTCACTCCTAGTTCATATATGTTACTGTCAAATTTTTTTGTTCTTAAAGGTCTATAACCGTTGTTCTATCAAGGAAAAGACAAAAAACACTTGCCCCTCCCTCATTTATCGGTAAAATAGTAGGTATCCGACTACCAAACTATCC
>NZ_BAAGIQ010000078.1:0-9291 GCF_054658175.1 Alkalibacterium sp. s-m-28 | reverse complement strand
ATTTCTCCCGAGTTGGTCGCAAGATACATCTTAGAGCCCACTCACCGGCTCATTTCTCCCGAGTTGGTCGCAAGATGCGTCTTAGAGCCCACTCACCGGCTCATTTCTTCCGAGTTGGTCGCAAGATACATCTTAGAGCCCACTCACCGGCTCATTTCTTCCGAGTTGGTCGCAAGATACATCTTAGAGCCCACTCACCAGCTTATTTCTCCCGAGTTGGTCGCAAGATGCGTCTTAGAGCCCACTCGCCAGCTTATTTCTCCCGAGTTGGTCGCAAGATGCGTCTTAGAGCCCACTCGTGCTGATTCGGCCTATTGAGTTAGTCTTTCTTCAGTCCTACCCCTAGCTCTGAAAGCAAAAAGAAGAGTATGGAGCACCCGATAGGCTCCACCACTCTTCTTTGAAAGTCAGCTTGCTGAGCTTTACTTCTTCTTCAGCTGCTTCCCATTTTCAAACTGTTCATCATACTCCACTTCTCCATCTCGGCTGTAACGGAGCCATCTTCCGTGTTTCTGATCCGCTTTAAAATGGCCGACTTGCCATAGATCACCCGTTTTACGGTAAAAAATCCACTCCTGTTCCATCTTTTGTTCAACAAAAGGCCCTTTGGCTTTGACCGTACCGTCTTCATAATAATAAGTCAGAATATTATCTTCCTGTTCATAAACCTTCTGGCCATTGGCATACTTTTTTTTTCCAAGCATCTTGACGGGATATCCGTCCACACTGGACACGATTCCCTTCCTCCTTTCCTCACCTATCTATAGTATACAAAAATTTCCTGCTAAATTAGTACTTCATCGGATACTAATTCTTATTAACTATTTGGCACTCGTACAGATCTCCTAAAACAAAAACACCCGACCGTCTGATTGAATAAGAACGGTCGAGTGCTGACTATATTCATTTACTTATACTTCTGCTGAAAAGCAGTAATCGCATCATATTCTTCTTCAAAGAGACGGCTCAAGCGGATATATATCGGCATGAGTTCTTCATATATCGCAACAGATTCGGGTTGAGGCGGATTGACTTTACCCGTGTTGACCATATTACCGACTTCGCTTAAATCATCGATGTCTCCTATAGCGAAACGGCCCAGAACAGCTGCTCCTAGACAGGCACTTTCCACAGTCATCGGGACATGCACTTCCTGGTTGAAAATGTCTGCCAGCATCTGACGCCACACATCAGAATTCGCAAATCCACCAGTCGCATGGATCCGTTCCGGTAAGCCGATCACTTCTTCAAGAGCCAGCAGAACCATATAGAGATTCATATTGATACCTTCCAGTACCGCACGCATCATATGTTTTTTCTGGTGATGCAGAGCCAGTCCGTAAAAGGAGCCTCGAGCGTTCGCGTTCCATGAAGGAGCCCGTTCGCCGGATAAGTACGGATGGAAAATCAGCCCATTGGATCCGGCCTGAACTTCCGCTATTTTCTCTGTGATGACATTATAAGCGTCCATACCGGCAGCTTCTGCTTTAGACACTTCCTCAAGGCATAGTTCGTTTCTGAGCCATCTCAAAATCATTCCACCGTTATTCACTGGTCCACCGATCACCCAGTGCTTGTCCGTCAAGGCGTAACAGAAAATTCGGCCTTTCGGATCTGAAACTGGTTTATCAGTAACCGTCCGGATCGCTCCACTCGTTCCGATCGTTACGGCCACAACCCCTTTATCAATCGCATTGACTCCAAGATTTGCAAGACAGCCATCGTTAGCACCTATGATAACCGGTGTGTCACGACCAATCCCTGTTTTATCTGCATATTCCAAGCGCATGCCGGTAAAGACTTCAGTTGTCGAAACGATCGGTGACAGTCGGTCAGGGGTAATCCCAGCTGTTTCCAAGGCTTCCTCATCCCAGTCCAAAGCTTCCATATTGAAGAGTCCAGTAGCAGATGCAATCGAGTAATCGACAGCGTACGTGCCAAACAATTTATGGAAAACATATTCCTTTATTCCAATAAATCGGGCAGCAGACTGAAATACTTCAGGTTTTTCATCTTTCATCCAGATCAGTTTGCATAAGGGTGACATGGGATGAATCGGCGTCCCAGTCTTTTCATAGATGCTCTGCCCATTTGTTTCTTTCAGCTGCCTTGCATAAGGTTCGCTGCGCTGATCTGCCCAGGTAATGACCTGTGTCAACGGCTTTCCCTCACTGTCTACAGCAATCAGACTGTGCATAGCCGCGCTGAAGCCGATGACTTTAATGTCTGACTGGGATGCTTGGGAGGTTTCCATGACTGACTGAAGGGACAGGAGGACCGCATCGAAAATCTCATCCGGATCCTGTTCGGCAACTTTCGGTTCAGGTGTGTAGAGAGGATACTCAATCGTTGCCTGATGGAGATTCTCTCCTTGTTCTGAAAACAGAACGGCTTTTGTGCTCGTCGTCCCGATGTCCACACCGATGGAATAACTACTCATATACGAAATCCTTTCATTTAGACTGATTAAGTTCCTATTCGTCTAGTACTCTCTTATATTATAAACAATCCGATGAGCATTGCCATGCCTAATCCGACAAGTCCGATAATTGTTGTCATCATTGTCCAAGTTTTCAATGTGTCTTTTTCATCCAATCCAAAATAGCGGGAGACAAGCCAGAAACCTGAATCGTTGATGCTTGAAAACAGTGACCGTTTCCCAATGAGAGAACTGAAGCTGTACGATAATGACGGAGACAGACAAGGGATTCTAGGTGAAGCTCTGGAAATTCTTCTAAAAGAACAGGCACCTGACCTCAAATTCTCTTACACTACTGATCCGGAAGAAGCCTTTAGCGATGTCGATTTCGTCATGGCTCATATCCGCGTCGGAAAGTACGAGATGCGTGAGCAGGATGAAAAGATTCCGTTAAAATACGGTGTTGTCGGTCAGGAAACATGTGGACCTGGCGGAATTGCTTATGGTATGCGAAGCATTAACGGCATGCTTGAAATCATCGACTACATGGAAAAGTATTCTCCAGATGCCTGGATGCTCAACTATTCCAATCCTGCAGCAATCGTTGCTGAAGCGACACGCGTTTTACGTCCAGATTCAAAAGTCCTGAATATCTGTGACATGCCTGTCGGAACGCTGCGTAGAATGTCTCAAATTGTTGGAACTACTCCAGACAAGCTGGAAGTAAGCTACTTCGGCCTGAACCACTTCGGATGGTGGACCAGCGTCAAAGACAAAGCTACAGGATATGAATACATCAATGAAATCAAGGAATATGTGGCAGAAAACGGCTATCTGACCCAAGTTGAAGTGGACACACAGCATATGGACGAAAGCTGGCAGGCCACTCATAAAAAAGCCAAGGACTTACTGGCAATCGAACCGAATTATCTACCGAACACTTATCTGAAGTATTATTTCTATCCTGACTATGAAGTAGCTGGCTCCAATCCAGAATTCACCCGTGCCAATGAAGTGATGGCCGGACGTGAGAAACAGGTATTTACAGCTGCTCGTAACATCATCGAAAAAGGTACCGCAGTTGACGGTGGTTTCCACATCGACAGCCATGCATCATTCATCGTGGACCTGGCCCGCGCCATTGCATTCAATGCAAAAGAACGTATGCTTCTGATTGTTGAAAACAACGGAGCGATTGCTAACTTTGATGATGATGCTATGGTCGAAGTGCCTTGTATCGTCGGTAGTGACGGTCCTGAACCATTGGCTCAAGGTAAAATCCCTGCGTTCAACCGCGCTCTTATGCTTCAGCAAGTCACTGCTGAGAAGATGGTCGTTGAAGCCTATATCGAAGGCAGTTACCAGAAACTGTGGCAGGCTCTGAGCTTGTCGAAAATCGTTCCAAGTGCTGAAGTCGCTAAACAGTTACTGGACGATCTGATCGAAGCAAACAAAGGCTACTGGCCTGAACTGAAGTAATAATCATACAGAGAAGCCCCATCCTACGAGTTGATTCCCAGGATGGGGCTTCTTTTTTGGTTTATCTCTTTAGGTCCATGAGCTATCCTTTTTGTCTCAGTACTAAATTTATTTGCGACTGAGTTCCTACGCTATCTCGATTGTACCTGCACTCAAACAGATTTCTCCTCCGAGTTCCGGCGCTATTCAGATTGCCCCTGTACTCAAACTGTTTTTCCATCTGAGTTCCGGGGCAAACACAATAGTGAAGGTTTTTTCTACGAAAAAACCGCCCGACTGAAGATAACCACAGTTAGGCGGGGCTGATATTACTCAATTCATCTTACTCGTCTTCAAGTAGGGCAAGAAATTCCCTTGTCCGGTCTTCTTTTGGATCAGTCAGGACTTGTTCGGCCGGACCTGACTCTAGGATATACCCCTCATCCATGAAGAAGGCTTTGTCGGCTATACGGCGGGCAAAGTTCATTTCATGCGTCACGATGACCATAGTCTGACCTTCTTTTGCCAGACTTTCAATTACTTTCAGTACTTCTCTGACCAGTTGAGGATCGAGTGCTGATGTCGGTTCATCAAACAGCATGACTTCCGGGTGCATCATCAGTGCACGGGCGATCGCTGCTCTCTGCTGCTGACCACCGGACAAGGCATCTGGGAACTTGTCCTGATGTTCGGACAGGCCAACTTTTTCAAGCAGCACACTCGCTTCTTTCATGATCGTCTCTTTATCCTGCTGCTTGGCAGTTAGAGGTGCTTGAGTAATGTTTTCCAGCAGAGTCATATGCGGGAAAAGGTGGAAGCCTTGGAAAACCATCCCTGAATAGCGGCGGATGTCCTTGATATCTTTCTTGGATAGTTTATCTTCACCAAAAGATACTTCCTTATCACCTATTCTGATCGATCCTTCATCTGGTGTTTCGAGCAGATTCAGGCAGCGAAGCAAGGTTGTTTTTCCTGATCCGGATGCACCGACCAGACAGACCACTTCGCCCTTTTTCACTTCAAGGTTGATCGATTCCAGAACCGGAGTGTCGTCAAATGTTTTTTTAAGATTCTTTACTGTAATCATGTGTGTGCCTCCTTATTTAGATAGGTAACGGTTGTACCTGATTTCCAGACGGTCCTGGAAATACCCGATTACGATACAGACCATCCAGTAGATCAGGGCAGCAGAAATGTACATGGTCATACTGTCATAGGTTCGACCAGCAACTAGTCGTGCACTGTACAGTAGTTCCTGGACCGTAATAACAGAAGCCAGTGATGTCCCTTTGACGACGTCCATAAAAATATTGAATGTCGGTGGAAGAGCAATACGTGTAGCTTGGGGAATCACAATTTTTCTCAAGGTCTGAAAGTAATCCATCTGCAAAGTCGCCGCTGCTTCCCACTGACCTCTGGGTACAGATAAGATAGCTGACCGTACCACTTCCGCAAGGTAGCCGCCGAAGTTTAAACTGACACCTACAATAGCAGCTACAACAGCATTATTGAACGAGAGTCCTATTACCGGCAGGCCATAATAAAGGATAAATACAAATACAAGCAGTGGGGTCCCTCGCATAAAGGAAATGTATAATCTGGCAGGTAAATGAAATATGGCAAATTTCGACATACGAGCGACACCTATTACAACACCCAGTATTAAAGCAAAGAACATACTGAACAAGGCAATAACCATTGTAATCTGCAACCCTTGAAGCAGGAAAGGTAATGAGTCTATCGCCAGTTCATAATCAAATAGATATTCCCACCGTATATTTCTAAACGTCTCAAACATCGTTTTGTCCTCTCTTTTTTATTTTGATTTTCAAAAAGAAAACATACAAGAAGTGTGTGCTCCTTGTATGTCCATAGATCTAATTATTCTCCATCAAGACTCACGATTTCTGATTCGTCAACGGGTTCAGTTACATCAGCGCCTAGGAATTCCACAGACAATTCTGAAACCGTTCCGTCATCCATCAGTTCCTGAAGGGTTTCACTCAGACGATCTCTTAAGGACGTATTGCCTTTTAAGACAGCCATCGCGCTTTCAGTGGCGTGGAATTTCACATCTTCAGCAATCGTCAGTTGGTCGTCACCGAATTCGTTCAAGGTGTTAAGCAGGACCAGGTAGTCATTCAGATATGCATCCTGGTTGCCGTTAATGACATCTCTAAGAATAGCTTCAACTCCACCGTCGTATGCCGTACCATTTGCTCCAATATTGTCCGCAAAAATCGCATAGTTACTGGTCAGTGACCCAACTGCAACGTCGACACCTTCCAGATCATAAGCAGACTTGAAACGATCTGCGTCTTCCTGTCTTACGATAATTGATCCATAGGAGAATTTATGCGGGTCAACAAAGTCGAAAATTTCAAGACGTTCTTCAGTAATGGCGAAGTCGTGTGCAGCCACATCAATTTGTCCATTTCTCAGTGAAGGAAGGATCCCGTCGAAATCCATTGTTTCGAATTCAACTTCAAGGTCCAGTCTTTCGCCGATTTCTCTGACCAGTTCAACTTCGAAACCAGTTAGTTCATTGTTTTCATCAAAGAATGTGATCGGAGCGTATGTGCCGGATGTTCCGACTGTCAGGACGCCTTCTTCTTCAATATCAGCCCATGATGTTTCTTCTGCTGTATCTTCCCCAAGTTCTTCCTGAGCTGTATCTGTTTCGGCATCATCTCCGTTATCAGCTGGTCCACAAGCCAGAAGGAATCCGCTCACAGATAGAATACCAGTATATAATAATTTCTTTTTCATAAATAAAATCCCCTTTTTAATCAAATCATCTCTATGTTTTATACATTTTCAGCATACAAAAGCACTGGATGTTAAATCAATCCAGTGCCTAATATAACATGTTTTCATTTTCTTGTCACTTACTTTCTCTAACTTTAAGTAAGCTTTAACTTTACTAGAGCCTCCACACCGAAGTGATCACTCACGACCGGTCCATTTTTTCCGTCGAAAGTCACTTTGTACTGTTCGATGTCAAAGCCTTCCCCGGCAAAAATATAGTCGATCCGTTTAAGATCCGAGTGGCCTTCCCATCCGTCAATTTCCTTCTCTACGGTTGCTTCACCTATCTTCAAGTCCGCTGTTTCAAAAGCATCATTCAGGAAAGGGGCCGAGCGTCTGACCAGTGCATAGCCCTCATTCTGAACTGAGGGGTCATTATTGAAATCTCCCATGACGATGGCGGTTTCTCTTTCATCAGGACGGATTATGTCCAGCGTCTGCATCCATTCATGCTCAAACAGCTGCCTGCCATTCCCTTCAGTCCACCAGGAATAATGAGCGGACAGAACCACCCATTGTCTATCCTGATGATCAAAGGAGGCTTTCAGCACTTTACGTGTGTAGTGACTGGTATAGTCCTCTGATTTAGAGACCAGCTGACTTTCTGCTTTGAACGGGACTTTAGAGAGAATCGCCACACCTTCGTCATACAGGTCATACCCGACATGATTGGCTGCCCAGCTCCAGTAGTAAGTCAGACCAAGACGCTTCAGCTTCTTGACCAACAGCCGGGCAAAATTATCTTCTTTTATTGGAACAGCACATACTTTTTCTTCAGGAGCAATGAAAGTATCATCTTTGATTCCCTTGGCATCGATCGTCTGATTGACCTCCTGAAGAGCAATAACGTCATATTCTGATTCTGCAAGCTGCTCAGCTAGAGCATCCAGCTTTTCATAAGGGGCGTCTTCCATCCACGCGTGAGTATTCAATGTTAAGACTTTCATTTGTACACTCCTTTTTTATTCCATCACTGACCCAATAAGGTCCGCTGCTTTACATTCTCCAGTTGCCTTAAGGTTAATTATCTGTCCATCAGTCAAGTTCGTAAAGACTACGAGTACCGCTGTATCCTTATCGGCTTTGCTTATTGCCTCGCGGTCCATTTGAGCCAGCTCATCGCCCGCTTTCAGTGTCTGTCCTTCTTCAACAAATAGCTCGAATCCCTGACCGTTTAATTGTACCGTATCAATTCCCATGTGTACAAGCACATCGATCCCATCTTCTGTCTGGATTCCGATTGCATGTTTAGTCGGGAATATACTGGTGATTAAACCTGAAACAGGTGAAACGATTCTATCCGATGAAGGGGTGATGACATAGCCGTCGCCCATCATTTTCTGAGAGAAGACGTCGTCCGGTGCTTCAGTGATTGGCTGTACGTTTCCGTCTGCAGCACTGTAGACAGCTGTTTTTTCTGAATGATTCATTAAAGATTCACTCGTCTGATCATTAGCTGTGTCTTCCACTAATGCCTTATTCTCATCGATCGTTGAGGCAGGAATGTCTACATTCGATTCAAGTACATCCAGAATATCGGATTTCAGTACATCTGCTTTCGGTCCATATATCGCCTGAACACCAGTGTCTTTATGAACAAGCCCCATCTCTCCAGCTTTTTTCCAGTTCGCTTCGCTGCCTACTTTATTCGTATCCTTAACTGATACACGCAATCTAGTCATGCAGGCATCCACATCAGAAATATTGTCTTTTCCACCTAATAGATGAATGATATTATACACCTGCTGAGAAGCATCCACTGCCTGAGCTGCATCCGACCCGCTTGCTTCTCCCTCATAATTTCCTTTACGCCCAGGCGTGGCATACTGGAATTTACGAATAAGGAAATCTGCCAGGAAGTAAGTGCCGACTGCAAACAGGACAGTGACCCAAAGGAAGTTGATCATGTCTAAGCCCAGACCCGCTCTCAGTGCAAGTGGTGTACGGGTCAGAAGCTCGATATTTCCGAAAGCGTGGATTCTTAGATTAATAATATCTGCCATTGCAAATGCCGCACCCTGTATAAGGGCGTATACCCCATAAAGCGGCATTGCTGCAAACATGAACATGAACTCAAGCGGCTCAGTAACACCTGTAAAAAAAGCTTCGGCTACGCCTTCGCCCTTTTGGGATAGTGCGTAGCCATTACTTTTTCAGTTCTGAATTATCGTAGACGATACCGTGAATACTCTTATAGTAAACAGGAACCATCTCATTTCCACATCTTTCACAACTAAATTTAGGTGGATCCATTGGGTCTCCACCATCTAGAACATCAAATTGTTTGACTATATCCTTTGGAATCTCCTCTATCTCTTGACACGTGCGACAGATAAATTCAACGTTTTTTATTGCTTTCTTTTTCGAGTTTATCCCAGCTGAACCGATATTTTTCAATAGCTTTTCGCGTTGCTTCTTTTTTCTTATATTCATATGTTTTCGACTCAATGTAATCAATCTCCCG
The DNA here is from genome assembly GCF_054658175.1 of Alkalibacterium sp. s-m-28. Taxonomy (NCBI): domain Bacteria; kingdom Bacillati; phylum Bacillota; class Bacilli; order Lactobacillales; family Carnobacteriaceae; genus Alkalibacterium; species Alkalibacterium sp. s-m-28. The sequence goes on along the minus strand of NZ_BAAGIQ010000078.1, from coordinate 142 downwards.
ATTAATATAGTTTTTAGCTTGTCTATCATTCGCAAATTGAAGGGTTAGACGCCCATTTTTGCGCACAGCTATCCCTCTAAACTCCATTACATTGCCACATTCCGAACATTCCAATGGATCTTCCCCAAATGATTCTATACGC
>NZ_BAAGIQ010000077.1:0-9350 GCF_054658175.1 Alkalibacterium sp. s-m-28 | reverse complement strand
TTTTAGAATCAGTGAGTAAGTGTGGTGCATAAGGGAAACCCACTCAGTGGGCCTTTCAGGCCGAGGCCGGTAAGAGAGGCTTTCAGCCGCAGAGCAAACCACCAGTTCACACTGGTGGTTTTGATTTTTCAAGAATAAATTATTGATACTGACGAAAAGAAATCACAATAAACGAACATTTATTATTTAAAGCAATAAAAAACCTATGAATTTCCGAATAAAAGAGGTAGAATAGTCAGTAATAGAATGTAATGTACGTTACATAATGAGGTGAAAGTAAAAATGAAAGTAAAACGCAGCGAACGACTAATCGATATTACACATTATCTGATTGAACATCCCCACACATTGATTCCACTCACTCTGTTTTCAAAACGGTATGAGTCCGCAAAATCAAGCATCAGTGAAGATCTTACCATTGTAAAAGAAACATTTGCCAAAAGAGGCATCGGCTTCCTTGAGACTCTGCCCGGAGCAGCTGGAGGAGTCAAATATATTCCAAAGATGAAAGCAGAAGATGTTGAGCTGTTTATCCGCGACTTGTGTGAAGAGCTGAATTATTCCAAGCGACTGCTCCCCGGTGGATATGTCTATCTGTCTGATATGCTGGGGGATCCAAAATGGCTGAGGGGAATCGGACGAGTTATCGCTTCCCAATATATGGATAAAGATGTGGACAGCGTGATGACTGTTGCAACTAAGGGGGTGCCGATCGCTCAGTCCGTGGCCTTTTATCTGAATGTTCCATTTGTTATTGTCAGAAGAGACTCAAAAGTGACTGAAGGGTCCACCGTCAGCATCAACTATGTGTCCGGATCATCTTCCGATAGAGTGGAGAAAATGGAGCTGTCCAGAAGAAGTCTGGACATGGGTTCAAAGGTGCTGATCGTAGATGACTTCCTGAAAGGCGGAGGTACGGTCAACGGCATGATCAGCCTGATCGAAGAATTCAATTCTGAAGTAGTTGGCGCAACGGTTATTGCTGAAAATATATTTAATGGGGAACGTTCAGTGAAAGATTACACCTCACTGATCAAAGTGGATAAGGTCAACACACAGGACCGCACGATCGAAGTATCTCCTGGAAACTTCTCTATCGAGTAAGCTATGGCAGCTATTGTTGGCTGGAAAATCAGTGAGTAATGCCCACTGAGGGACTATCTCGAGTTGAGTAGTAAATAAATGGAATATCATTGCCCACTCAGCGTCTATATCAGTCTGAGTGGGCAATGAATAAATGACAAAAAGGAAAGCCTGCCATCTCCGGCAGGCTTTTTACTTATTCAGAAATCTTTCAGTCTAGGTGTCGAGGTCTTCCTTGCGTGTCTGACGAAGACGGTCTTCTGTTGAATCATCCACATCAGCTTCTCCGTGTGTGTCTTCCAGTTCCGGAGGGGTTCCGTCATTCGTTTTAGGTTCCATCGGCGGCTGACCGCCGTCGCCCATTCCCTGAACGCTTCCCTCATTAGGAAAACCGGCTGTTGTTCCAAGTGTTTCAAGATCCGGATCTCCGGCATGTGTAGCGGAAGATGATGTCGGATTTTCTACATTATCTGTTTTATCAGAACGATCGACAGCGACAACCAGGTGACCTTTCTTCAAGTCATCCCGATACATGTGGAGCGTATCATCTTCTTGTATATAATTTGAATCATTGTAATACTCATCATCTCTTACTAAGAAAGCATCTTTCAGTGATTCCCAGAAACTCTTTTCGTTGTCATGATCTTTATCAGTTCCGTTGACATCCGGATTGGCTACATCGACATTGTCCGGGTTTCGAAGCTGATTGCCTTTATCCTTGTTGGTAAAAATAGTTATATCCTTTTTATCCGTACCTTCGTCCATCAGGCGACGAACGACCTGTTCAGCTTCTCTTTCAGTGGGATAGCTGCCTATGACTGTAAAATCTTTATTCATTAAACTCTTCCTTCCTGAAGATGGTAGAAATAGAACCATCTATTTTCTAGTTTAATCATTTATAATATAATTTAATTATAGGAAACTGTAATAAATACGACAAACAATACACCTTATGAAACTTGAAAACAGCTTAGTCATAAAGTATGATGTAAAGAGGTTTTGTATGCCCTTTTGGACATACTGATTAAGCAATGATATGGGAACTATAAATAGAAATGATGAGGAGAAACTAATGACTAAACGATTTGCAGTAGTGCTTGCAGCTGGACAGGGAACTCGAATGAAATCCAAACTTTACAAGGTGATGCACCCGGTAATGGGGAAACCTATGGTCGGTCATGTTGTCGATCAGGCACTTGGCGCTCGAATGGATAAAATCGTCACAGTTACAGGTGTCGGTGCTGAAACCGTTCAGGACTATCTAGGCGATAAGAGTGACTATGTCCTCCAGGAAGAACAGCTGGGAACAGCTCATGCGGTCGAACAGGCTGCACCGATCCTGAAAAACGAGGAAGGAACCACACTGGTTATCTGTGGAGATACACCTCTTCTGACTAAGGAGACACTTGAAGGGCTGATGGCTCATCATGAAGAAGTGAATGCGAAGGCTACCGTCCTTACTGCTCACGCGGATGATCCGTTTGGCTATGGTCGCGTGATCAGATCTGAAGATGGATCAGTCACTAAAATCGTTGAACAGAAAGATGCGTCTCAAGCAGAACAGGCAGTTCAGGAAATCAATACTGGGACCTACTGTTTCGACAACAAGGCATTATTCGCTGCACTTGAAAAAGTGGACAACAATAACTCCCAAGGTGAATATTATCTGCCGGATGTTATGGAAATCCTCAAAAAACAGAATGAGCTTATTTCTGCATTCCAGCTTGAGAACAAGGAAGATGCTCTGGGAGTCAATGACCGCGTGGCATTAGCTCAGGCCAGTAAGCTGATGAAGAAACGTATCAATGAGCAGCATATGCGTAATGGTGTAACTTTTATCGATCCTGAGCAGACTTATATTGAAAGTGATGTGGTGATTGGTCAGGACACGCTTGTAGAACCCGGCGTCTATCTTAAAGGACAAACTTCCATTGGTGAGGACTGTATCATCGGAGCGCATTCGATTATCGAAGACAGCCAGATCGGCAACGGTGTTCATGTGAAGAGCTCGATGATTGAATCATCAATAATGGAAAATGAGAGTAACATCGGACCTAACAGTCACCTGAGACCAGAATCCGTCGTGAAAGAACATGCACACATCGGAAACTTTGTAGAAGTTAAAAAAGCGACTCTTGGAAGAAACACGAAAGTCGGCCACCTGACTTATGTTGGTGACGCCACGCTAGGAGAAAATATCAATCTAGGATGCGGAACGGTATTCGTCAATTACGATGGTGAAAAGAAACACCACATCGAAGTCGGAGATAATTCCTTTATTGGCTGCAATACGAACCTGATCGCACCCGTTAAAATTGATGCAAATACCTACGTGGCAGCCGGATCTACGATTACTGATGATGTTCCTGAAGAAGCGATGGCGATTGCTCGTGCTCGTCAAGTAAATAAAGAGGGCTATTTTAAGAAAATACCTCATAAAAATTAGAAAACTCTTCAAAACAGGGCTTTCACGCCCTTGTACAGTTGATTTATTCAGTGCTTAGGCATACACTTATAGTAGTAAAAACAATGAGATAAAATTTATGGAGGCCGACATGTCCGAACATTATTCTGATCCAAAACTGAAGATTTTTGCATTGAGTTCCAACAAGCCATTAGCAGAAAAGATTGCGAAGGATGTAGGAGTAGAATTAGGAAAAGTATCCGTCAACAAGTTCAGTGATGGGGAAATCCGTATCAACATTGAAGAAAGTATTCGTGGGGACCATGTCTATGTTGTGCAGTCAACTTCTGCGCCGACTAATGATCACTTGATGGAAGTGCTCATTATGATCGATGCATTGAAACGTGCAAGTGCCAAGACGATCAATATTGTCATGCCTTATTACGGTTATGCGAGACAGGACCGTAAGGCTCGTTCGAGAGAACCTATCACGGCGAAACTGGTCGCGAATATGATCACTCAGGCAGGGGCTGACCGTATGCTGACTTTGGACCTTCATGCTTCTCAGATTCAAGGCTTCTTCGATATCCCAGTTGATCATCTGCTTGGTGCGTCACTTCTGGCAAATTGGTTCATCGACAGAAATCTTGGAGGAGAAAACACAGTCGTAGTCTCTCCTGATCACGGAGGAGTGACTCGTGCCAGAAAGTTGGCAGAGTTCCTGAAGTCACCTATTGCCATCATTGATAAACGCCGTCCAAAAGCCAATGTAGCAGAAGTCATGAATATTGTCGGTAATGTTGAAGGGAAAACAGCCGTACTGATCGATGACCTGATCGATACAGCGGGAACGATTACCCTTGCCGCAGATGCTCTGATTGAAAAAGGAGCAAAAGAAGTCTATGCCTGTGGGACTCACCCGGTATTTTCCGGACCTGCTATGGAACGTCTGGCTGATTCCCCAATCAGAAATATGGTGGTCACGGATTCCATCATGCTTCCAGAAGACAAGAAAATTGATAAAGTCGTTCAAGTCAGCGTAGGTGAACTGATGGGTCATGCCATCAAGTGGATCCATGAAAACCGTTCAGTATCCCCACTGTTTGAGAAGCAGTTTAAAGGATAAGTATCTGATGTTTAAAAGCCTGCGTCTTTATTAAAGGAAAGGAGGCGGTCAGGTGATAGATAAGGTTCGTTTCCATTTGAGAAAGATGAAACCGTTGGACGTCGCCATTATCATCATTCTTCTGGTCGCATCCTTCATCCCGCATATTGTATACGGCTATCAGCTGAGCAGCATCGATGAGGACGCCCGGATCATTGCTACAGTTAAAATATCTGGAGAAGAAGTGTACCGTGTGGAACTGAGCGAGGAAACACCACAAGAGGAATTCAGGCTCGAACCTCGTGACGGTCAGTACAATATCATTGAAGTAGACGGCACGCGTATTCGCAACCGTGAAGACAACAGTCCGGATCAGCTCGGAGTGAGAAGAGGCTGGATCAGTCAGCCTGGCGAAACAGCTGTTGTCTTGCCTCATCAGCTCATAATCGAGATTCATGCAGAGAATCAGGATGGACAGGAAATTCACGAAGAAGATGACATAATCATACCAATGTAATAAAACAGCCGAAACCTGAATGTTTTTCTCTAAACTCTTGTAATAAGGGAGCAGAGAAAACGTCCGGTGGCGGCTGTTCTTTTCAAAATGAACAGGGACCGTCAGCTGGTATAAATCGGCTGACGGCCCCTGTTTTATATTGTAAATCACTTGAAAATGCAAAAATATCAGTCAGAGATCGTGAATCCTAAATCCGGATTTTTATCCAGGACTTCTTTCAGGTGATTTCTGATGGTATCTGCCGAATGAGTCATTTTTTCCTTTTCGGAATCATTAAGTGGAATCTCGACGATTTTGTCGATCCCACTTTGATTGATGATGGCAGGGGAGCCGATGTAGATGTCATGCTGTCCGTACTCTCCTTCAAGGTAAACTGACAGAGGCAGGACAGCATTTTCATTGTTCAGAATGGCCCGGGTGATGCGGGCCAGCGATACTCCGATACCGTAAAATGTCGCACCTTTACGCTTGATGATTTCATAAGCGGCGTCTCTAACGGAGAAGAAAATATCAACGAGGGCCTGTTCATCTGTATCCGGGTTATTGTTCAGCCATTCATTGATCTGAAGGCCGGCAACGTTAGCATGTGACCAGACTGGGAATTCAGTATCCCCGTGTTCGCCGATGATGTAGCCGTGAACGTTCCTTACATCCACATCCAGCAGATTGGCAACTGCCTGACGGAAGCGAGCGCTGTCAAGCGAGGTTCCAGTTCCGATGACCTGGTTAGAAGGGAGACCGGACAACTTGTATACAGCATAGGTCAGGATATCTACTGGATTCGTTGCAACCAGGAATATGCCATTGAATCCGCTGGCCATCACCTTTTCCACGACATCTTTAGTGATGCGAAGGTTCTTTTCAGTCAGATCCAGACGGGTCTCGCCAGGCTTTTGAGAAGCTCCGGCAGTATAGACGACCAGATCAGCATCATGGCAGTCCGCATAATCAGCCACATATATTTTCTTAGGTGCAGTGAAGGCCAAGGCACTGTTCAAGTCCATGACATCTCCTTCTGCCTTTTCTGTATTGACATCGATAATGCCAAGCTCCTGACCGATATTCTGATTGATCAGTGAGTAGGCATAACTTGAACCGACAGCTCCATCACCTATGAGAATGATTTTCTGCTGTTTTTTTCTGACGTTCATATGATCATTCCTTTCCCTTTTTTATACCATTAGTATAGCATAGATAATCGTCAAAACTAATGAGAAGCTGACTGTACAATATGGAAATTTTGTACATTGACGCACATAGATATAAATGAGAAAATAATGAAAGAGTTTTAACGAGTATTTAACATGATAATCAGAAGAGGAGTTTTAGTGGAATGAAGCATATAACAAGTGAAAGCCTGTTTGACCTGAAAAATGTATCACAGCCAATTGTTCTGGATGACCGTATTTTTTATCTGGAAACTCGAACGGACAAAGAAAAAAATGCCTACCTGACTTCTTTGTGGAGCATCGATCAGAAATCGAAGGAACGGATCATGTGGATCGATGAAGAGTTGAATCCTTCCCAAATCAAAATTTCTCCGAACAAGAAATGGATCAGTTTTCTGGCCGGTAAAAAAGGCGAGAAGCCTCAGATTTACCTGATGCCAGTGAGAGGTGGAACTGCCTTTGCTCTGACTGATGAGGAACAAGGCGTCAGCTCATTTGAATGGACAAGCAACAGTGGGTCACTCTATTATCAGACGACTGTCGATCCCGACCAGGATAAGGAGAAAGCAGAGAGTGACAGCAAGTCCGATGACAAAGTCAAGCCAGTGACGATTACTAAACTGCAATATAAGATGGATGGCCAGGGGATTACTGAAAAAGATCGACTGTATCAAGTAAAAAAAATCAGTGTGTCCAAAAAGGAATCTTCGCTCATTCTTGAGAAAGACCGTCCGTTCCGCCTTCAATATGTTTCTAAAGACGAATCTTTTCTGCTTTATGTGGATAAGCTGAATCCGGATGACGAATGGGTCTACGGAGCAAGCGTCTACGAATACGACATTGCCTCGGAGACAGCCCGCCTCGTTACTGAAGATATACCGGAAGGCAGCTTTTCATTTGAAGCTGTAAACGAGTCGGAAGACTATTTCCTCTTTACTGGAAATGATTTTTCTCATGCTTTTGTAACCCTCGATAAAATTTACGGCTGGGACAGAGCAAACCACACTTTCGAGTCACTGTCAGTCGAGGATAAATATGTCGGTGATCTGATCATTGGAGATTTCCAGCAGAAAACCAAGGGATTTCCGATCAAGTGGCTGGATGATGACTCTTTTGTCTATCCAGTGACCGAACATGGCAAGCTGAAACTGTATAAGGGAGACAAAACCGCCGGCAGCAAATGTCTGGTGGACAAGCCGTTTCATATTACAGATGGGGATGTTGTGGACGCCTCTACCTTTGCAGTCACCTACTCTGACTTGACAACACCAAGTGTTCTTGGGCTGCTCAACGCCGAAACTGGGGAAGTAACTGATTTGTATAATCCGAACGCAGCGTTTGAAGACACGCATCAAATCACGCCTGTGGAAAGATTCTGGTACAAAGGAGCAGACGACTGGGATATCCAGGGATGGTACGTTCCACCTGTGGACAAGAGTGAAAACCATCCAGCTGTTCTTTATATCCACGGTGGGCCTCAAGTATGTTACGGAGAAACCTTCTTCCATGAGATGCAGAAGCTCTCAGCTGAAGGATACGGTGTAATCCTTCTGAATCCTCGTGGAGGAAACGGCTACGGACAGGATTTTGTTGCGTCCATTCTCGGCGATTACGGAAACAAGGACTATGAGGATCTTATGCTGGGTACGGATTATGTACTGGAACAGCACCCGGAGATCGATCAGTCGAATGTATATGTCGCAGGTGGAAGTTACGGTGGATTTATGACAAACTGGATCGTCGGACACACTGACCGTTTCAAGGCTGCTGTAACGCAGCGATGCATATCAAACTGGGTCAGCTTCTACGGGACCAGTGATGTGGGCGCGTTCTTCGTAGAATTCCAGTTAAAAAGAGACGTCTCTCAAATGGAAGACCTGTGGAAAATGTCTCCGTTAGCCTATACGCAGAATATCAAGACACCTCTGCTGGTCATCCACGGACAGGAAGACTTGAGATGCCCACAGGAACAAGGTGAGCAGATGTATACAGCCATGAAGAAACAGGGAGTCAGGACCAAACTGATTCTCTTCCCTAAATCGAGTCATGGACTGTCACGTGCAGGCCTGCCAAACCTTAGAATAGAGCGACTAAATGAAATCAGTAACTGGATGAAGTAAATAATAATGAAGGAGGACTTTCGTCATGGAAGTTCTCTTTTTGTGTGGACAGGCGCGAGTGACTAGTCATCCGGTCATATCAGATATATAAGGAGAAAGTTAGAAGATTATGAGACTCTATTAAATAGATTCCGTATAACTACAGGGTTGCCGGTTTCTTTGTTATACTCATTAACGGTTAAGAGGTCTAACAAGTAATTGAAATAAAAAATAATAGGAGTGGAATTTTGAAGCAAGATTTAGAAAGGTTAAGTCCGTTTGAGTTGTCGCTGTATCTGGAAAATCGTATGGGGTCACAAGATGTGACGAAAGAATGGTTGAATGCCGGACGAGGGAATCCGAACTGGACAGCCCCTATTCCCCGAGAAGCGTATTTTCTTCTAGGCGAATTTGCAGTAAAAGAAACGGTCATAAGTGAAAAAGAAAGTCTGGGCACTATGATCAAAGAAGAAGGCGGACGAACGGAGCGATTCGAATCCTTCCTGAATGAAAAAGAATCGGATGGAGCTGACATGCTCAGAAACATCTGGGCAAACGCTGCTCATCTGCTGGGCATGCCGAGAGAACAGTGGCTGACTAAAATGCTCGACTATACAATTGGGGATAACTATCCCTATCCTGAGCGCGTGCTAACAGCGTGCGAACAGCCGATCAAGCAGTATCTTCACCATGAATTGTTCTCAGGTGAGACGGAACCCTTCGATATTTTTGCGGTCGAAGGAGGAACAGCTGGAATCGTCTATACCTTTAACGTAATTCCGAAAGAAGTCTCCCACTTCTAAACGTATGGGTACGAAGCACCAGTGAAAGTGGGAGATGAATTTAGGTCAAGCGATAGCTTGAAGTTATTTCTCAAGACCTTTTCTTATTAGTTCAAGGATAGCTGCCGTTCTTGTAGGCAGTCCATTTTCTTTTTGGTATGCGTCTACTTTTTCTAGAATAACTTTTGGCA
>NZ_BAAGIQ010000076.1:0-9608 GCF_054658175.1 Alkalibacterium sp. s-m-28 | reverse complement strand
TTTACAGCCAGTGTACTTGAACTGTTGCGAAAAGCATTAAAATCAGAAGGGCTGTTTTGAGCTTCGCTCAATAGGCATTCATCTCCCACCTACGCTTCGCTTAGAGGTGGGAGTCTTCTGTCAAATGGTGATAAAAAAACACGGGCCAGACTTTTTTAAAAGTCCGACTCGTGGATATAGTACGATTTATTGCTTCTTGAATTTAGGGGTTCTCGCGGCTTTCGTTTCACCTGCTGCTTTTAAAGCATAGCCTGTGATCATCGGCCCGAAAATCTCAAAGAACACTGCCCCTGCCAGGACAACACCAGTAATCGCTCCGGATACGTTAGGAATGCTTCGTTCGGCTACAGTAGCGAGGCCAATGGCGATACCTGCTTGTGGAAAGAGGCCAAGACCTATATAAGGACGAACCTCCTTACTCACATCTGTAAATTGAGAAAACACCAGAGAACCGAAGTATTTACCAATCGAACGGGCAGCAATATAAGCGAGCCCTGCGACGCCTACCGTACCTATAATCGATAAATTGATATGCGCACCAGCCAAGGTCAGGAATATGACGAACACCGGCATTTCAATGCGGTTCAGTAAAGTTGCGATCAGCACTTTGCGTGAAGTCAGGTTCGTAATGGCAATGCCTGAAAAGATGTTGGTCAATACCGGAGACAGCCCGTACATGGTGGCAATTCCTGTATTGAACAGGATGACTGCCAGTAAAATGACCAGCAATTTGTCATTTGATGTACCTTTACGTATAAAGAAAGAAACGAACAGGCCACTTAGTGCACCAATCATCATTCCCAAGAAGATGTCGAAAAGGACTGATCCCAGAAGGGCTATTCCTCCGGGCCCCTGATCTCCAAAGGACTGAACGAAAGATACCATCATACCAAATGTCATGATAGCAACCAGGTTGTCGAAAGCGACCAGCCCCAGCACATTCTGAGTCATTTCCCCTTCTGAGCGTGTATCTTTAATGACTTCAACTACTCCAGCTGGTGAAACGGTCAATGCCAGAGTCCCTAGTATCAAAGCATACTGTATTGGCATTCCGACCAGCCAAGTCAGCAGTGACGTGACGGCAACTGTCAAAACAGCGTTCCCCATGGAAATAGTTACAAGATTTTTTCCGAATTTTTTAAACATGAGATAATGCAGCTCAGTCCCAACGGAAATTGCCAGCATGCCGAGAGCCAGTTCATTTACGAAGCCTAAACTGTAGTAGACCTCACTGGTAATGATGTTCAGTACACTGGGACCTAAAAGCAGTCCACAGAGCAGATACCCACTGACAGTGGGCAGCCCAACTTTGCTAGCCAGTTTCCCGCCAGCCATGCCGACCAGCATAAGGATTGCGATATAAAGCGAATATGTCATGTTTAAAACCCTTCTTCTATGTTATTTTCGTTGTCGATGCCTTTCGTAAAGTTCACAGGCACGCTAAAGAATATTGCTGTGTCGGGCTCTGATAAGTCTCCACAGACACTCTCTACGACAGACAGAACTTCCTTGCGTTCCTCTGCACCCTTAACTACAGTAAAAATGGTCTTGCTGTTTGACTCCCGTTCTTCTCCCAGTTCCGCAAACATTGAGAACATCGGAAACTGATTCGAAATCAGGTGACCCATGCCACTACTGTCCAGCACAGTCGCACCCTTAATTTTGTAACGCATAAATAAGGTCAATATTTCATCCAGCAGATCCGTTTTGTTCAATACGATGACAACTAGCTCCATTTGTCTCTTCCTTCTTTCTAAAATTTATAAAAGTCATCTAAATTCATATTAAATTATGCTCCTAATAACCTTTAAATTCAAGGGATTCTTGAAAATTGATTTATTTTCAAAAAATGATTTGACCTTTTTATTTAAAGATGTATACTATGTGTGTGGATCTCATATATGTTCCGTTGAATACGGGCGTATGTGGGATATATTTGACTAAAAAGGAGATTGACACAACTAAATGTGGCAGTATAAACAATTTGAAGAATTAAGTGCACGTGACTATCATCAAATCGTTAAAGAACGCACAAAAGTGTTTGTTGTCGAACAAGGTTGTGCCTATCAGGAAATCGATGACATCGACCTGCACGCTGTTCATCTGATCAAACGTCAAAAAGGAACAATCAAGGCCTATGCCCGAATCTATAAGCAGGATAAAAAAATGCGTATCGGACGCGTACTCGTTCCTCAGGAATTCAGAAGCGAAGGACACGGACGTGAACTGCTGAAAATTGCACTGGATTATATTATATGCAAGTACCCTAAAGCCGAAATCGAAATTCAGGCTGAAGCCTACCTTAAAGATTTTTATGAATCCTTTGGCTTCCGTGCAATTTCAGATTTATATTATGATGAAGAAATCGGACACTACGACATGGAACTGAAAAAAGAAGAACCTGTCGTCCACGTTTAATTTTAAACTATGACAAAGCAGCAGCCCCCTATGATTATTTTAGGGAGCAGCTGCTTTTTTTTGTTAGATAAAATTGAAGAAAAGATACACGGCGTAGATGAGAGCAAGCAAGATGCCTTGCCCTTTGTTTATCGATTCTACTCGTTTCGACAGAATCGGGATGCTGAGCAGGATGAAGATAAGGATCAGAATCGGGAACTGAAGCAGATAATAACTCTGCGGCACCGCAACCCCGCCGGGCAGGATACTGATCGTCGTACCCATGACAAGCAGCAGGTTCATCATATTGGCGCCCAGAACATTACCGATCGCCAATTCCCCATGGCCGTACCTTACAGCGACTAAAGTCGTTGTCACTTCCGGTACGCTTGTCCCGAAGGCAACCAGTGTTGACGAAATGACCGTATCAGGTATTCCCAGGCGTGCGGCTCCAACTTCAGCTGAAGCGACAAGCAAAGTAGCTCCTGCCGTCACACCCAGCGAGCTGGCTGCGAGTATAATAATGGATTTCAACAGGTTACCTTGTTCTGTTGGTCCATCAGCTTCATTATCCGCTTCATCCGGGAGCTCTTCCATCAGATGATCCGGTTTCTGCTTCACGGTGTACCAGAGATACAGCGGAAGAACAACAAGCAGAGCCCCACCGCTCCATCTAGGAAGCAGTCCACCGGTTTCGTTCATTCCAGCTATAAAACTGGTCCCGATAAACAGAAGGGACAGACCGCTCATGAACAGGAAGGTCTGCTGCATGCCTTTCTTTACCGGGATGATTCCTCCAAGGGCACCAATCCCCAGAACCAGGGAGGCGTTAGTGATCATTGATCCGATGGCATTCCCCAGCCCAAATTCACCATTCCCTCCAATCGCCGCAGCAAGTGAGGAAGCAACTTCCGGAAGAGTCGTGCCAATGGAAAGAACAGTGGCTCCGATCACCACTTTTGACAAGCCGAGCTTAAGAGAAAGCTCCACTGCCTTATCGATCAGCTGATCCGCAGACTTGGATAGAATGACTAAGGACAAAATAAATATAAGTATAATAATGCTCAAATGAAAATCTTCGATGTAACCAGCCAACACACACGCCTACTTTCTGATTTGTACTATTTATCAATAGTATAACAGAATACAGGGGCCTAAAGATTAATAAGGTTATTAGAATGTCTATGCGCCTGACTCTCGGTTGTTTAAACACAAGCCTGCTCGTTCAACCATACAGACACTCTAAATCTATATCCTATCTGAAACTAAAAACCTTCTTAAAGACAACTGATGTCTAAAAGAAGGTTCGTCTTATGACTTATTATTGTGTGTTTACCTCACGCTACTGATCAGCAGGAAGCCAAGCCCACCGATAACAGAGCCTATGAACGGCCCCAGAACCGGAATCCAGGCGTAAGCCCAGTTTGACGCCCCTTTGTTGGCCACTGGTAGAACCGCATGAGCAATCCTCGGACCCAAATCCCGCGCCGGATTGATGGCATATCCCGTCGTTCCGCCTAATGAGAGCCCGATTGTCAGAATCAATAGACCCACGATCACCGGGTTCAGCCCTTCTGTAAATTCGCCTTGAGTGAATGCCAGCAGAGCATAGACCAGAAAGGCCGTAGCCATCGCTTCACTAACAATATTCCATCTATTTTTCTTTATAGCCGGCGAAGTGGAGAAGACACTTAAGATTGCATCTTCATCTGAAGTTTCTGCGAAATGTGGATAATAATGCAGCCAGACCAGTGTCGCACCTAAAATTCCGCCGATGATTTGTACCACTATATAAGGCAGCACGAGCGCCCAGTCAAACTGTCCGGCTGATGCCATACCAAGTGTCACGGCCGGGTTCAGATGAGCCGGCGACAGTCAGCCGATTGAATAGACGGCCATTGTCACAGCCAGCCCCCATCCAATCGTAATGTGCAGCCAGCCTGTGTTGAATGATTTTGTTTTGTTCAGTACATTTCCTGCTACGACACCATTTCCGATATAAATCAGAATGGCAGTCCCGAAAAATTCCCCTGTCAATTGTTGTAATACTGAAGTGTCCATACTGTCTCCCTTTGGTCGTTAGTTGAATGAATGATTAATTTTCAATTGCATCCATGTAATAGTGAAAGTTCGTGTTGCCTCCAGATAATACGTACACCTCTTTAAACCCGATATTTAAAAGTAGATTCTGTGCTGTATTGCTGGTCACGCCTTTATTGCAGTATACCACTGTCGGCAATGAACGGTCCAGGTCAGCGACACCTTTACGTAAATCAGGCATTGGAATGCTGACGGCATTATCGACATGCCCTTTCGCATACTGTTTAGGCGAACGGACGTCGATCACTTGAAGCGCATCATTAGCTTTCTGACGGGTGATCAGTTCTTCAGGTGTCATGACCGGAAGCTGCTCTCTTGCATTTTCCAGCACCATTCCCGTATACATGACCGGGTCTTTTGTTGTGCTGAATGGCGGGGCGTATGCCAGATCCAAGTGGAACAGGTCTTCCGCATTGGCTTCAAAAGTGATGGCGGTCGCAAACACATCGATACGCTTGTCCACGCCTTCCGGTCCGACGATCTGAGCGCCCAGGAATCGACCGCTTTCTCTGTCGGCAACACCTTTGATGATCATATTCTGGCCACCCACGTACTCGGCATGCCCCGGTTTGATGTTGTGAATGACTACTGGATCGAAGCCTGCTTTTTCAGCTTCTGCAGCAGACAGACCTGTATAGCCCACAGTCAAGTCGAACAACCTGAAAATGCCGGTCCCTATCGTTCCTTTGAATGACAGCTTGCCTCCTGTCATGTGGTCCCCTGCAATACGGCCCATCTTGTTTGCTGTAGAACCAAGCGGGTGATAAATCGGCTGTCCTGTTACACGATGGAAACTTTCAGCTACGTCTCCTACAGCATAGACATCTTCTACAGATGTGCGCATAAATTCATCGACTTTTACTGCCCCCGTTTCACCTAGTTTGATCCCTGTTTCTTTAGTCAGGAACGTGTTCGGACGGACACCGACAGCCAGGATGACTAGATCTGTCTCAATATCTGCGCCTTTATCAGTCGTCAGAACGGCCGCTTTCCCGCTGCCCTCAATTGTCTGAACTTTATCACTTAAGTGCAGCTTAACGCCTTTGTCCTTGAGTTTCTTTTCAATATGATAAGCCATATCCGGATCGATTTTAGGAAAAACCTGAGACGCCAGTTCGACTACTGTCACGTTCATTCCTTTTTCTGTCAGCTGTTCCGTCATTTCCAGACCGATAAACCCTGACCCGACAACCGTCACGTGCTTAGTGTCATTCTGTTTCATGTAAGCATCAATAGCTTTCGTGTCAGCCATCGATTTCACGTGAAAGATGTTGCTGTAAGAATCCAGGCTGAACGGAGACGGCGCTAGAGAATAAGATCCTGTAGCTAGAACCAGTTTGTCGAATGTTTCACGGAACCCCTTGCCTTCTTTTTTATTGTATACCTCAATTTCTTTTACTGAAGGATGGATCGCTTTGACATGGTGGCCTGTATGGATATCGAAATCAAATCGTTTCTTGAACCACTGAGCATTTCTTGGGATGAGCGTGTCCACTGAGTCGACTTCTCCGCCTAAAAAATACGGCATCCCGCAGACTGAGTATGATATATCTTCTCCAGATTCATATACGACAATCTCAGCTGTTTCATCATTACGTCTCGCTTTTGCGGCAACAGACGTCCCCGCAGCTACCGATCCAATCACTACTATTTTCATTTGTTTCCTCCTCGTATACCTGGCATTCCAACATAAGCCTCCTTTTCAGTTTAGCAAATGCCCTTATACCTGTCTATCACAGTTTTTTTCCTTTATGTAAATGTTCTGTAAAGGAAAGAGACTAGCTGAACAGCCATCCAACCGTCTCATTTTCCAGCATAATATTTAGCCCAAGAGCGACGAAGACTAGTGATTCGATCCATCGTTCATACTTTTCAATAAATGCGTTGATCCGTCTCACTTCAGATATCTTATAAGCAGCACCAACCATTAATACCAACAAAGCGTAATATACAAACAGCGTCAGAACCAGCTGTGACCAGTCGAATCGAGGCAAATAGAGGAATGTATATACCTAAGTTGTCTCCACCAAACGTCAGCATAATGAAAAACACTACGACATATGGCTTGGAATGTCGCGAAAAAGAAAAGGATATTTTTTCTTCGGCTTCCTTTTCACTTTGTTCTATATGTTCCTTGAGATGTGTATTTCCATCTACGACCAGATCGATATTGTTTTTGACTGCCTGTATATCAAGTTGTATATTTTCTGTGGATTCATGAGCCTGTTTGGACAGCCGCTTGACTTCCACTGCAATGACCCCAACTCCCAAACCATATTTTCCTGAACGTGCATCCTCTATGGAAGCACTCAGTGCCAGAAGATTAGTCTGAGATGCAATGTTCTGTATTTTTTCAACAATACTCTTGACCGATTCATTCTTCTTAAGAAGTTCGTTCAAATTCTCTGTACTGTCATTTGATTCTTTTATCATGGCTGTACTTTTTTCAAGCAGGTCTCCTCCTTTTGAAATACAGTTTCTCGAAGACACAGCCATGCTCTTGGAAAGTTCCGTAATTCTTGGATCACGGCTTCAATTTTTAACTGCCTTTCTGTTATATCCGTCGCAACCTTTGACACCCCGATAACTCGATTACCAAGGGTAACGTAAGTTGGGAAATATGTAGCTTCAAGCCAAATCACCTCTCCATATGCATTTTTACGCATGATTTTATCCTGAAAGCTCACTCCGTTAAGCAGGTTATTCCAGAGCTCTACATAGGCGAGGGAATTATAGAAATCAGGAAAACAGAACGTTTTATGTTCTTTACCGAGCACATCCTCCTTTCTATGTTTAAGGGCCTGGGAAAAATTATAACCGTCGTATTAAAGCATATGTTAACACTCCAGTTGACCGTCATTATTACTAATTCGAACTAAATTCGGAACGTTAATTATTATAATTCACGGTCCAAGATATAGGAAGAATTTGAACTCGCTTTGTCTTTTTTCTTCAGAAAGAAAAGAATAATTCCTTAAACCAGTGCATTTTTCTAAAAAGTAAGTATAATAAAACCTAATGACTAATTGAGAATATAGAGCACAAAAGAAACGAGGCAAATATTTAATGATTACAGTAACAGATGTAAGCTTGCGTTTTTCAGATAGAAAACTGTTTGAAGACGTCAATTTAAAATTCACAAACGACAATTGCTATGGTGTGATCGGTGCGAACGGTGCCGGTAAGTCGACATTCCTTAAAATCTTATCCGGAGAAGTGTCTCCATCGACTGGTGACGTTTCTATGCCAAGTGACCAGCGTATGGCTGTTCTGAAGCAGAATCACTTTGATTACGAAGACTATACGGTCATCGACACCGTCATCATGGGACACGAACGTCTCTATGCTATTATTCAGGAAAAGAACGACATCTACATGAAGCCGGACTTCTCTGACGAAGACGGCATTAAAGTGGCTGAACTTGAAGGCGAATTTGCTGAACTGAACGGGTGGGAAGCTGAACCTGAAGCCACTACTCTGCTGCAGGGGCTGGGTATTCCTGAAAATCTGCATAGCCAGAAAATGAGCGAACTGACAGCTGGACAGAAAGTGAAAGTCCTCCTGGCTCAAGCTCTATTCGGTCAGCCCGATGTCCTGCTTTTAGATGAGCCGACAAACGGACTCGACACGCAGTCCATTATCTGGCTGGAAGAATTCCTGATCAATTTTGAAAATACCGTTATTGTCGTTTCCCACGACCGTCACTTCCTGAACAAGGTCTGTACGCATATGGTCGATGTCGACTTCGGTAAAATCAAGCTCTTCGTCGGAAACTACGACTTCTGGCTTGAATCAAGCCAGCTGGCTGCCAAACTGCAGGCTGATCAGAACAGCAAAAAAGAAGAGAAAATCAAAGAACTTGAAGCCTTTATCGCACGATTCAGTGCCAATGCATCGAAATCCAAGCAGGCAACCTCTCGTAAAAAAATGCTGGATAAAATTACGCTGGATGACATTCATCCGTCTTCACGCCGCTATCCGTTTGTCGGATTCAAGCCTGAGCGTGAAATCGGAAACGACTTGCTTCGTGTAGAAAATCTGTCTAAAACAATTGACGGAAAACAAGTCTTAAGTAACATCTCCTTCAATCTGGGCCGTGACGACAAAGTGGCATTTGTCAGCCGTAACGATGTCGCCATTACAACTTTATTCAAAATCATTATGGGTGAAATGGAGCCTGATACTGGGTCATTCCAGTGGGGAATCACGACTTCACAGGCCTACCTGCCGAAAGATTCGTCAAGTGAGTTCAACAACAGCTCAATGACTATTCTTGACTGGCTACGTCAGTATGCTTCCAAAGAGGAAAACGACAACACATTCCTGCGCAGCTTCCTGGGGCGCATGCTCTTCTCCGGTGAAGAAGTGCTTAAAGAAGTCAACGTGCTGTCCGGTGGAGAAAAAGTTCGCTGCATGCTGTCCAAGCTTATGCTGAGCAAAGCGAACGTTCTGGTACTTGATGACCCGACAAACCACCTTGATCTGGAATCCATCACGTCGCTGAACAACGGACTGATCGATTTCAAAGGGTCTGTCTTGTTCGGTTCACATGACCACCAGTTCATTCAGACAATAGCCAACCGCATCATCGAACTGACACCAAATGGCGTCGTCGACCGTGCGGAAACCACTTATGATGAATTCCTTGAAAATAAAGACGCTCAGAAACAAGTCGCTGCTTTATACGAAGCCTAAGACAGACCTGACTGACGTTTAAAAAATTTTATTCAGCCGACTTAAGAGACTTGATTCTCTTGGGTCGGCTTTTTTTATCCGCCTTTAAAGGAAGTTGACTAAATGGTGCTTTTAATTATAGCTTGAGTAAATTCTGATCCGTTTTTTCAACTTAAACGAATATGTCATGCTCCATTAATAAGTGCTTCAACATATGTAGTTTCTACCTTCAGAAGGCACTTCGTATCAATGGTAAAAATTGACAACGGTTTCCGGTTGTGCTAGATTTTGGATAGCATAATGCACGAAGGGTAACTCCCAATAATCTATGAAAAATTATGTTTCCCAAATTTCTCGTTGCTCGTATGATGATTTCTGTCGATGAAGGTAATATAATCCAA
This sequence comes from Alkalibacterium sp. s-m-28, assembly GCF_054658175.1. Classification (NCBI taxonomy): domain Bacteria; kingdom Bacillati; phylum Bacillota; class Bacilli; order Lactobacillales; family Carnobacteriaceae; genus Alkalibacterium; species Alkalibacterium sp. s-m-28. Next base: position 36 of record NZ_BAAGIQ010000076.1, on the reverse strand, counting down.
TCCTTGTCTGGATTAAACAGCTTTATAACAGATCCA
>NZ_BAAGIQ010000075.1:0-10331 GCF_054658175.1 Alkalibacterium sp. s-m-28 | reverse complement strand
TAAAAGATTTAATACTACTGTATGAACGTTAGAGATATTCAAGTTATTGAACCGCCGTATACGAGAACCGTACGTACGGTGGTGTGAGAGGTCGACTAGTCAATTAATGACTAGTCTCCTACTCGATGAAAGGAACCGAACATCAGCTTTCTTTCATGGTGCTAGTGAGCAAGCACGTAGCAGATGAAAAACAAACGAACGTCGTCTACCTTCATTTAGCTCGATGATAACAATTCCACTTTGAAAGAAACGCTTCTGCTTGCTATACTTATCTAGACTAACTAAGAGAAGGGCGTTTTTTATGCGAATTATTATTTCACCGGCCAAGAAGATGACGGTAGACAATGACAGTTTTACCCACAACCAGTTGCCCAAATTTATAAATAAAACAGAGGAATTATTAAACCACTTAAAATCCTTAACATACGATGAACTGAAGAAAATATGGAAAGCCAGCGACAAGATTGCCACGTTAAACTATGAACGCATTCAGGAAATGGATTTACGGAAAAACCTGACTCCGGCAATTCTTGCTTATGAAGGCATTCAGTACCAGTACATGGCGCCTAATGTCTTGGAGACAGAGCAGTACAATTATTTAGAGAAGCATTTAAGAATTCTCTCGGGCTTTTACGGTGTCCTCAAACCTTTTGACGGTGTGACGCCTTACCGCCTGGAGATGCAGGCTAAGCTGAAGCATGACAGCTATCCATCCGTGTATGCTTTCTGGGAAGACCAGCTGGCTAAGCAGCTTCTGGATGAAACGGACACAATCATCAACTTGGCTTCAGAAGAGTACAGCAAAACGATTACCAAATACAATGACCAGGCACAGATCATCCGCTGCAAATTCGGGGAACTCATAGACGGTAAAGTAAAAGAAAAAGGAACGATGGTCAAAATGGCTAGGGGAGAAATGGTTCGCTTTATGGCCGAAAATCAGGTGCAGTCACCTGAGAAACTTAAAAATTTCAATCATTCAGATTTTTCCTTTAGCGATGACCATTCAACAGAGGATGAATACGTGTTTATTAAAGGCTAGCAATAAGTAAACTGACAAACATATCCAAACACTTCTTGCTCAAGCAAACACCTCCAGGCTTATTTTATTTCTTCCGTTTTATTTGTTAAAATGTGAGGAGGGGTTGGATGAGTAAACGCGCAAAAAGAATAACTATATTTTTATTGCTTACCTTTGCTTTAATGTTTGTCTCGCATGGTATCATTGCCTATTTACTAGAAACCACGACCATAGAATGGGATAACTTTCCCTATAATGCTTTAGGAATTATTGGGGGAGGGGCGCCTGCTTTTGCTGCATTATTTATGGTGTATGTGATGTATTCGGACAAGGAGCAAAAAGAGTTTTGGAAGAGTGTATATCATTATAAAGTTGAGTGGTTATGGTGGCCTATCAGCCTGCTCTCACCTTTAGTCATTGGTTTTATTGCGAATCTTATTTACCATGGAGGCTGGTGGGCTCCTGAAATAGAAATGGGACAGATTATAGCCTTTCCTCTTGCTTTCGGTGCCATGATTTTTGCAGGCGGTGTGGAAGAGTTAGGCTGGCGAGGCATTTTACAAGACAACTTATCAGAAAAAGTTTCTTTACCTGTAACTGGTATAGTTATAGGAGTCTTGTGGGGTGTTTGGCATCTGCCGCTGTTTTTAATTGATGTGTTTGCCCACTACCACTACGATTTCTCTACGTATTTACTGACAACCATTGTCTATTCGCTGATACTGACGCTAATTGTCTACAAAACTAAAAGTGTCTTGCTTGCGATTTTAATGCATGCAGGAATTAACGCGTTCGGGAATCTTGGTTTTGGTATTCCAATGGTACTTGATACAGGAGTTATCATATATCTTTTGGTACTTATACTCCTTATTGCTTTTCCTCTTTATTTTTTGGATAAGCCAAATCATTAACACTTATATAATAAGAAGAGATTAAAGTATACACAAAAAATGCATTCCTCCTTTTATTATCTTATGGAAGAGGAAAAAGGGGAATGCATTTTTTACATTTAAGTGTTTGAATTACTTGGTAGAAAAGATTACTATAGCATGCTTTTACACAAAGAGATGATAAGGTATGTCAGTCCGCTACATTTACACATAAGTATTCAAGCGAAACGCATAGTAGTTGTGTGAACTATAAAAATTATCATTTACTGGCAACTCTACCAGTTTGAGGCATCAGTAGGTTGATTAAGTGCAGTAGTCCAATCGCTATTCTTTATTTTTAGAAAGGTTAAAGAAACGCCGTGCATATTATATGAAGTGAGATGAGAACCTACTTTGATATAATCGACCTCAATATTTTCAATTTGTAAGAGGCGCCGTAAATCATTAGTAAATATATACTGTTCCATAAGTGTCGTAGACCCAAGTCCGTTAACCAAAATTGCAAATTTATCATTATTATTCCAGTCGATTATTCGTCTCATTTTATTTACCAGCTCAATAGCAAGCTGTTCTGAAGAATGATAGGGAACTTTTCTGTAGCCTTCTTCCCCGTGTATACCGACTCCGTAAGAAACTTCATGATCTCCAAGTTCGAATACTGGCTTGGAGCTGTCCGGGAGAACGGCACTTTTCAATGCAACTCCAAGTGTAAATAGGTTCGCAGTTAACTCGTCACCAACTTGTTTTAATTCTGTAAGAGAAGCCCCTTCCTGAGCATAAAATCCTAAGATTTTATGGACAAGAACAGTACCCGCAACTCCTCTATGTCTTTTTTTAAATGATGTTTTACCTTCTATAGAATGATCATCGGATACACATACAAGTTCAACTTGGTGGCCGTAACTTTCAGCTAAGCTTTTTGCTTCGGTAAAAGAAGTGACATCAGCTGTGAAGTTTTTTACGACCAGAAGCACCCCTTTGCCAGAGTCTGCTTTTTCTATTGCTTCTACTATTTGTTCTGGTTTCGGTGGTATAAAGAAATCTCCGTTAATACTTGCTGTGAGTAACCCTTCTCCAACATATCCAAAATGGGCAGGCTCATGTCCACTTCCACCCCCACTGATAACAGCCACTTTGTCCAGGTTTTTTTTGTATACAATCCTATTCTCTGCGTCAAGATGAAGTCGGTTCTTGTGTTCAAAGTGATAACCTGACAGCATGGCAAGAGTATTAAATTGTGGATTGTTTTGAATTTGTTTCGGTTTCATAATAAATTATATCCTCCTTATTTTCCACATATATCTAAAAGGTGTAAATACAAATTATCTGCTATTTCTTTATGTGGAGTTTTACATCCTGACTCGATCCACTCTATAAGAGTCCCAACCATACCATGACTTAAGAAACGTGCAAGAAATACTTTTCTTTTATCTGTATATTCTGCATTCGTAAAAGATTCATCATTTAATATTTCTAGATAAAGGTCCTGTAAATTCTCAAACAAGGATCTAGAGAAACTATTTTGTTCGTAAAGCAATAAAGCATTCCGGTAAAAATCCTGCTCACGATAAAAATAGACAAAAATATATTCTAGTATTGAGTCCCATCTTTCATAATCAATAAAATCGCGAATGTTTTCTTGGCTTTCAGTTTTATAAATCCACTCAATTAATTCGTATTTGTCTTGAAAGTGATAATAAAAAGTTTGCCTTCTTAAATCAGCCTGCTTCATTATATCACTGACGGTGATTTTGGCAAAAGACATCTTATTCATTAAGTTTTTAAAGGAATAAGCAATTACTTTCTTGGTGATCAGCGACTGGTCCATATCATACCCCCAGGTAAAGCGCATCGTATAGCAGCAGTATATATAGTATAGTTTAAATCAATATTAAGTAAAAATGAAGCTAGACATGCTAAATTTTGACACATCAAAGAATCTGTCCGTTTTTTTAAAAGCGCTTTCACTATAAACTGTAAGTGTACCAAGAAAATATCAAACGGAGGTTATTATGGATAAAATATTTGTCAGTCCAAGTCGATACATTCAAGGGAAAGATTTAGTCAGTCACGCAGGTCAGTACATGGAGCATTTCGGACAGAAGGTGCTTGTCTTAGCCGATGAATTTGTACAAAAAATCGCAGCCAACCAACTCATTGACAATATAAACGAAAGCTTTGACATCACAAAAGTGACGTTTAACGGTGAATGTTCCACCAAGGAAATTAACCGAGTCAGCGAACTGGCCCAGGATCATGGTGTTGACTTTGTCTTAGGGATGGGCGCAGGGAAGGCGTTGGATACAGCTAAAGCTGTAGCGGACCGCAACAATGTGCCGATTGTCGTATTTCCAACACTTGCCTCAACCGATGCGCCAACGTCCGGCCTATCAGTGGTGTACACAGAAGCCGGAGAATTTGAACAGTATTTGTTTTACAAGAAAAATCCTGATTTAGTCTTAATGGATACCGCTATTGTGGCACAAGCACCCGCTCGTATGATGGCCTCCGGTATTTCAGATGCACTGGCAACGCTAGTTGAAGCGCGCGCAGTGAAACAGAAAAACGGCAACACGATGAGTGGCGGAAAAGCGACGATTGCCGGTTTTGCGATCGCCGAAAAGTGTGAAGAGGTTCTGTTTGATTACGCCCTGCTAGCCTATGAAGCCAATAAAGAGAAAATCGTGACCCCTGCATTGGAAGCGGTTGTAGAAGCCAACACCTTATTATCAGGCCTCGGTTTCGAGGATTCCGGCCTGGCTGCGGCTCACGCGATTCATAATGGGTTCACAGCCGTTGAAGGAGATATTCACCACTTGTCTCATGGAGAAAAAGTGGCTTACGGAACACTCACACAGCTGGTGCTTGAGAACAAGACGATTGATGAGATTAACCGCTATTTGGAGCTGTATATCCAACTAGACCTTCCTGTGACTTTAGAACAGATGCACCTTGAAGACAAGTCTTTTGACGAATTGCTGGAGATTGGTAAGTCGGCTACAAAAGAAGGCGAGACAATGAGCAATATGCCTTTTGATGTAACACCAGAAGATGTGGCACAGGCTCTGAGAGCCGTGGATGCCTTTGCGCGTTTATATATGAGCAAGAAATGAGTAGCAGGATAATGAAAAACACAATTAAATAAAGAACCCCCAACTTAATAGACAGCCATAAAGACGTTTAAAAAAATTCAGTATCTAATCGGTAAAAGAGAATGAGGCATTTAAAGGAGATAGAAAATTGAAAAAAATTATCAATACACCAGATACGCTAATGATGGAAATGTGCAATGGTATCGTCATGGCACATCCTGAACTTGAGCTTATAAAAAAATATAAAATAATTAAGAAAAAAGACATAAATACGGATAAGGTTACCTTGATAAGCGGGGGTGGCAGTGGACACGAACCTGCCATGCTGGTTTTGTTGGAAAAGGAATGTTGGACGTCGCGGTTTGTGGAGAAGTATTTGCCTCTCCTTCTCAAATACAAGTTTACCAGGCTTTAAAAGCATCCGGAGGAAATAAGGGTACGTTGTTGATTATAAAGAACTATTCCGGAGATGTCATGAACTTTAAAAATGCAGCCCATTTAGCTGAAGAAGATGGCATGCAAGTCGATTACGTAAAAGTAGAAGATGATATTGCCGTTGAAGACAGCTTGTACACTGTTGGAAGAAGAGGGGTTGCAGGAACTGTACTGGTCCACAAAGTAGCTGGAGCAGCAGCAGAAGAGGGTAAAGATTTGCCAGAAGTTAAGAGACTGGCTCAAAAAGCCGCAGATAACGTAAGGAGTATAGGAATGGCACTCACTTCATGTACTGTTCCTGCAAAAGGCTCTCCAACCTTTAAATTAGCTGAAGACGAAATGGAGTACGGAGTAGGTATTCATGGCGAACCAGGAATTAGAAAAGAAAAAGTGATGCCTGCTAGTCAGTTAGCAGAAAGAATGGTAGCGGACCTTTTAAAAGATTTAAATGTTGAAAAAGATTCATCGGAAGAATTAGTGGTGCTGGTTAATGGTTTCGGGGCAACACCTTTACAAGAGCTGTATTTGTTTAACCATGAAGTGGCTAAGCAAATTGATGCCAGCGGACTGAAAATCAACCGGACCTTCGTCGGCAACTATATGACCAGTATCGATATGGCAGGCGTATCCTTGTCGATTATGAAACTTGACGATGAACTGAAAAAACTAGTCTCTCTAGAAAGTGATGCACCGGCATTTAAAGTTTCTGGAGAAGTCAATCAAGTTGAATTTGTAGATGTTTTAGAAGAAGAGACAGATAAACCCGTTTCTTTTGAAGTTGAAACAAGTGAATCAAGTGCAAAACTATCTGATGATGAACTAACGTTAGATAACATGATTTATTTAGTGGATAAGATGAGTGAAATTATTATCGAAAATGAAGCGCCGTTTTGTGAGCTGGACGCACATGCTGGAGATGGGGATTTCGGAATGAGCATCTCTAAAGGGTTTAAACAGGTCAAGAGGGAATGGCACTATATATTAGAAAAATCAGCTGATATTGGTGAGTTTTTAGAAGAGTGTTCTCTAATTATCATGAAAAACTGTGGAGGAGCATCCGGGCCTATTTGGGGATCAGCTTTCAGATCAGCAGGAAAGCAGGTAGAAGGGAAAACTGTACTGACTGTTTCTGAATTTGCTGAAATGATGGCTTCTGCTGTTAAAGGGATACAGGACACTGGAGAGCGATCCTTCGGAAAAGGTGCAGATATTGGCGATAAAACACTCATTGATGCATTGATTCCTTGCCAAAAAGCATTAGCTGAAAGTGCACAAAACAATGAGACGTTCAAAGAAGCGTTTAAGAGTGGAGCAGCTGCTGCTGTTGAAGGAGCCGAAAAAACTAAAGATACCGTGGCTCACATGGGTCGAGCGGGTACAGTTGGGGAGCGAAGCATTGGACATCCAGATGCTGGGGCATATGCTTTAGGCGTTATCTTCACCGAACTGTCCGAATCAGTTAAATAAGATAAACTTAGGGTATTGTGCTTAAAAAAGCCATTAAAGTAAGGGCTGAGTTCAAAGTGAGAACTGTGTACGTAACTCAGCCCAGAATAAGGAGGCGACAAATTGGAAACAACTTTAACACAACAGCTGCTAGGAGAATATCTAGGGACCTTGATTTTAATCCTTCTTGGGGATGGCGCAGTTGCAGCAAGTGTTTTAAAAAAGACAAAATCTTACGACACTGGCTGGCTGATGATTACTATAGGATGGGGACTGGCAGTGGCTATTGCTGTATATGCAGTTGGCTGGTTATCGCCGGCTCATATCAATCCTGCAGTGACAGTTGGTATGGCCGTTGCTGGAGAAATCGGATGGGGGTCAGTTATTCCTTACATCATCGCACAAGTTGCTGGAGGGTTTACAGGAGCCATCTTAGTTTGGATTCATTACAAGATGCACTTTGATGCCACGTCTGACCAAGGTGCTATATTAGCCGTCTTCTCAACAGGCCCGGCTATTAAAGGTGAAAAATGGAATATACTATCCGAAATTATTGCAACAATTGTACTGGTTTTCTCTTTACTGGCATTTACGCAAGGTGAGTTTACAGAAGGATTGAATCCTTTAATTGTGGGCCTGCTTATTGTGGCTATTGGTATTTCTCTAGGGGGAACAACCGGCTATGCTATTAATCCAGCTCGAGATTTCGGGCCGAGATTAGCCCATCAAGCCTTACCGATAAAAAACAAAGGAAGTTCAGAATGGCATTATGCATGGATTCCTATTGTGGGGCCACTTGTCGGTGGCGCACTGGGTGCTCTGCTGTACCTGGCAATCTCTTTATAAAAAAAGACTATCAACGGATAGATCTCAGGCAGTAATTTTTGACACATGGGGTAATCTGTCCGTTTTGTTTAAAACGTTATCATTATATTATTAGTTTGTGAACAATAACACAAATACTATACAAAGGAGAGAATTAGAATGTTTGATTATTTTTTACCGACAACAAACTATTTTGGAAGAGGTTCAGTTAAGGTCGTAGGAGAAAAAGCAAAGTTGTTAGGTGGAACTAAAGTATTAGTAGTAACCGATGGATTTTTAAGCCAACTTTCAGGAGGGCCTGTCGAGCATGTGCTTGAGTTACTGAAAGCAGAAGGAATCGAATCAGTTATATACGATAAAGTAGAGCCGAATCCTAAAGATACAAATGTTTCTGATGGATTGAAAATCTATCAGGAAGAAAAGTGTGACATGATTATCACGGTTGGAGGAGGCAGTCCTCATGATTGTGGGAAAGGTATTGGGATTGCAGCGACACATGAAGGTGACTTGTATGATTACGCCGGAATTGACACGCTGGAAAATCCATTGCCTCCAATTATTGCAGTGAATACAACAGCTGGAACAGCAAGTGAGATCACTCGTCATGCTGTTATTACAAATACAGAACTTAAAATTAAGTATGTCATTGTGAGCTGGAGAAACACTCCACTTGTTTCAATTAATGATCCACTGCTTATGCTGGGTAAACCAGCAGCATTAACAGCTGCAACAGGTATGGATGCCTTGACTCATGCTGTTGAATCATATATTACTCTAGGGGCTAATCCGGTTACAGATGCTGCAGCAATCCAGGCAATGAAACTTATCTCAAACAATTTGCGTCAAGCTGTTGCCAATGGGCAGAATATAGAAGCCAGAGAGAATATGGCTCATGCATCGTTATTAGCTGGAATGGCATTCAACAATTCGGGTCTAGGGTATGTTCACGCAATGGCTCACCAACTTGGAGGTTTGTATGATATGCCTCACGGTGTCGCTAATGCAGTACTGTTGCCACACGTTGCGAGATACAACCTTATTTCCAATCCTAAGAAATATGCAGATATGGCAAGTTTTCTGGGAGAAAACATTGAAGGTTTGTCCGTGATGGAAGCAGCAGATAAAACAATTGAAGCATTAAGAAGATTATCTTCAGATGTGGGCATTCCTACAGGACTAAAAGAGCTAGGTGTAAAAGAAGAAGACTTTGAATACATGGCAGAAATGGCCTTGAAAGATGGAAATGCAGGAACAAATCCGATTTCTGGAACAAAAGAAGACATTATTAAAATCTTTAAAGAAGCAATGTAAATACAATAAACGACTCGACCACTTTTTTTAAAGGTGGTCGAGTCGTTTTAACAAAATGGTACACATATAAGAGCACGAAACATAGCTAAAGGAGGATCAGACGGTGGGGCTCAGTGAAATAAATAATGATTCTGGGCATTCAATAGGAAGAACCTATGCATTGACTCGTACAGCTTTATTTACAGCACTAGTGACACTGGGAAGACTAGGCTTCGCTTTTTTACCTAATGTACAGCCTATGACGGTGCTTGTCGTCTGCATCACCTTGTACTATGGCTGGAAGACAGGATTAGCGGTCTCAGTTTTGTCTGTACTATTGAGCAATATATATCTTGGAATGGGCCCATGGACTGTAGCTCAGATTATTGCATTTTCTATATTAGTGGGCTTGACCAATCTATTAAGGAATAAGCACCATAAAATGCCATTAGCAGTACTACAGTTATTTGCAGGTTTGTTGGGCATGCTCTACGGATTAATTATATCCGTGGTTCAGGCTCCATTTTTCGGTTGGAATATACTAGTGCCGTATTATTTATCGGGATTATTTTTCGACATTATGCATGCAGGAGGAAATATCGTATTTTTAGCGATTTTATATCCTCTGACAATGAATCTATTTTGCCGCATGGATGCAAAAAGAACATTTATGAAAAATAAAGGTAATAAAGGAGAAAAAAATGAATAAGAAAACAAATATCATTATATCAGGAGTGGTGGCTGCTTTAGTAGTTGTTGCGCTTATTTGGTTTATAAATGCAAATGATGGAAACTTGTTACCAGCAGGAAATTCAAAAGAAGTTTCAGTAATCATACGTAATCAAAGTGAAGAAATGGTGGATGATACGATAGAAGCAGATGAAAACGATAATTTACTTGATATTATGATTGAAAACTACGATATAGAGGTTACTGAGGAAGGTTTCATTGAAGCGATTGAAGGAGCGGAGCAAGACGTATCGGGCAACTTGTTTTGGGTATATGAAGTAAATGAAGAAATGGTGCCTGTAGGAGCTGAAGAATTTATACCTGAAGATGGTGACAGTATAGTTTGGGAATTGACTGAATTTTAAGAAGAAGATCAGTGAAAACAAAGTTGTGCATTGATGAGCAATTAAATAACGTTATCACATAAGTATAATGAACAAAAACAGCAGCGTTTTGACTTGATTGGATGAGCTGTTTGGAACTGTCAAATTTTTTATGAAAACTAAAAATTAAAGGTGGTGAAGGCCCACTGACTATACCAATCGGAGCCGCATTTGCCCTTGACAAACACTTGAATGGTTTCAGTTAAGGTCACAAGGGTGA
>NZ_BAAGIQ010000074.1:0-10450 GCF_054658175.1 Alkalibacterium sp. s-m-28 | reverse complement strand
AAACGTTAATTTTTTTGAATAGCGATCAAACTGACCGATAGCCTGTCGAGACGATTCACTTAATGTTTCTAAAGAAATGTACGAAAACCATTTATTTATGGTCATTTTTGTTTTATACTTATCCATGCTGTAAGTCCTTTGTTTTGGTCTTGGATAAGTCATCCAACCCCATTATAAAGGACTTTTTTATGTCATGAAACAGTTAAATTTTTAATGCAACACTAGTGGTAATGTTTATTAAATGCAGATTTAGACGATTACCAAAATAGAGATTTCAATTCAGTTAACTAATATTGGAAGGAACCAATTTTTAATGCAACACTATGGTTGGCTTTATTATTAAGGTAAAGTTCATCACTCTAATTTGGAAATAATTTTTTTTGATGAGTTTAGTTTTAGAGAACAAATATTCCCTTTTTTATGGTATACTTAAAGCGCCTACCAAACAAGTTGGTAGTAGATAATGTCTGAGTCCGTTTGCAAGCTTTATGCACTCTGGAAATGAATTAATTTGACTAGTCAGTATTGAACTGGCAAACTGTTGTACTAATATTGTCATCATCAGATTAATTACCACACTTTCATTGTTTAAAGTTGACGCTAACGCTCTCTGTACACTATAACATAGTTGTAAAGATCATGGTTGGCCTACATCTAAATGGGCAATAATTGTAGGCTTGTATGTCCGTTGTCAGAAAGGGAGTTATTAGTTGCCATGGCTAATCCTGGACTGACTAACTGAGGTGAAAAAAATAAATAAATATAAATTTTCTAGGAAAGATTATTCAATAAAAGGATATTTTCATTTTGATTATCCTGAACATATATCTAAAGTAGAAAGCTATGTCAAAAATCCTAATAAGATTGCATTACATAGCTTTTTTCCATTAATAGGTTATAAACAAGAGAGAGAAAAATATACAGTTAATATTTCAGAATATACTGATGGACGACCATATAAACCCGCTAGTCGCCCAATAAAATATGCGGGGCATTTAGATGGATACATTTATAAATACTATGCGAATCAATTAAATTGTTTTTACAATGAATGGGCTAGTGAAAATGGGATAGATGACAGCTCTATTGCCTACCGAGGAAATAAAAATGGGAAATCTAATATTGATTTTGCTGCTGAAGTGATTAATTATATTGCAAAACAAGAAGAAGCATATATTTTAGTCGGTGATTTTAAAGGGTATTTTGACTCTCTCAATCATCATCTTTTAAAGAAACGTATAAAAGAGGTTTTACTAACAGATTATTTAGCAAATGATTGGTATAATGTATTTAAATCTGTAACTAAATATGGATATATTGATAAAAATATAATCGAAGATTATTTTGGTATAGAAGCTTTTTTGAGACAACAAGGCTATAAAAAGTTTACATCAATTGATAAAAGTTTATCTGATTTTCGTATTTTGCATAAAATTAAGTCCAATGAATCAAAGAAAGGGATACCCCAAGGCGTGCCAATCAGTGCAGTGATGGCCAATGTTTATGCTATGAATTTTGATTGGAAAATTAATTCATTAGTAGAAAAATCCAATGGACTTTACCGAAGGTATTCAGATGATTTTATTATTGTTATACCTAAATCTTTAAAAGGGAACTCAGAAGAACAATTTCAAACAATAGTTGATACCGTATACCAGTTAGCTTCAGAAAATGAATTAATAATAGCGGAAGAAAAAACACATAAGTATAGGAAAATAAGCGAACAGATTTTTGAAATGAGTAAAAATACATCTTCTAAAACATGTAAAATCGATTATCTTGGTTTTGTATACGATGGAAAAACAGTAACTGTGCGTCAAAAAAGTATAGAGAGATTTTATACGAGAATGAGAAAATTTGTTAAATTAATGCAGCGAAAAAAGACATATAACAATAAGAATTGGAATAAGTCTGTAATGAAGAAAATACCACATAGAAATTATATATATGGTCTTTTTACAGATAGAGGCTTCAAGTTAGAAAATGGAAGTCAAAAAAGCAATTTTATAGAATATGTAAAAAGATCTCAGCGGACATTTGATAAAGTATCACCAAATACGGAAAATGCAATGCTAAATCAAATAAAAAACAGGAAGAAGAAACTAGAAAAGTTATTGGGCAAAAAAATTTATGTAAAACAAATTGATAATTAACTTTCTATCTACTTTTACTATAGAGAAAGCCAAATTGCAGATTTGAGGAGGGAAGATATGGTTGCAACATACAAAGTGGATAAAAAAGTTCTTGCTTGGGCGATTGAAAGTTCCAGTAATGATATTGTATCTCTCCAGAATAAATTCCCTAAAATAGAGATTTGGCTTAGTGAATCTTCTGAAATATCAATTGGCAATATACAAAAATTGAGTAAGATGTTAAATATTCCATTTGGCTATTTCTTTTTAAACGATATACCTCAGGAAGAAGTTTCTATCGCTAATTATCGCACAATTGATAATGAACGCTATCACGAATTAAGTCGAGATCTTTTAGAAACGATTTACGAGATGGAAAGAAAACAAGAATTTGTTAGACTAAGCCGAGTTAAAGATGGGTTTGATCCGTTACCTATTGTGGGTCGTTTTAATAAAAATACTGATTTTATGACAATAGCAAGTGATATTCGCGAAGTTCTAGGTTTATCTATTGATTGGAATCAAAAAGTAGACCGTCCTTATAATGTACTAAGAGATTATTTAAATAAGGTTGGGATATTAGTTTTTAAAAATGGGATTGTTAAATCTAATACTCATCGTAATTTGAATCTTGAAGAGTTTAGGGCGTTTGTATTAATCGATGAGTACGCACCTTTAATTTTTATAAATGCAAAAGATAGTCAAACAGCCCAATTGTTTTCTTTGTGCCATGAACTTGCTCATATTTGGTTAGGAGTGCCAGAATTATTAAATACTTTTAATCAAGATTTCAATGAACAGATTGAAAACAAAGAATTAGAAAGACTGTGTAACCAAGTTGCTGCTGAAATATTATTGCCGAAAATACAAATCAAGAAGTTATTTAACAAAGATTATACAATTGATACTATTCAAACTGTTGCGCATTGTTTAGGCATTAGTCCACAAGTTGTTGCGATTAAACTAAGACAGGAAGAGTCTCTATCTTCTGAACAATTTGAACTAGTGTACAAAGAAGTTGTAAAATATGCCAATGAAAATCTTAATCATAAAAAAAAGAATGGAGATAGGGGAGGAAATTTTTATATAACAGCCTTAAGTAGATTAGATCATAGTTTTGTTAATTTAGTAAATAAAAAAACTTCTACTGGTGAGCTATTATATACTGACGCTTTTGATATGTTAAATATCAGTACTGGAGATACATTTGACAATCTCATAAATAAGATAGGGGTGAAACATGGTTAAGTACTTGTTTGATGCTAATACATTTATTGCACCCCATCGACTTTATTATTCCAATGATATCGTACCTAGCTTTTGGATATGGTTAGAGCAAAATTATGGCGACAATATATTTTTGATTGATAAAGTTAGAGATGAGTTGATAAACAATTCTGACTTTTTAGGAACTTGGGTAAGGAATGCTATTCATAATCACGATAATGTTTTATATACTAATTCTGATCAACATATAGTGGACAATTATGCTTCAATAATGCAATACATTACCACATGCGGCTTTTATAAACCGGCTAGTTACAATACTTGGGCTCAAGGTAATAAAGCTGATCCGTTCCTTATTTCTACCGCATTAAAATTCAATAATAATCGAGAAGAAGCTGTCATTGTTACTATGGAAAAGCGTCTGGGTGGATTAAATACTACGAATCCTACAAGTTCTGAACCTCGAATCCCAGATGTTGCAGATTACTATAATTTGCAGTGCATAGATGTGTTCGAATTTATGCGTCGATTAAATTCCAATTTGTAGGGTTTATTTAAAATATTGCCATCTATCTCAGGAGTTGTGAACACTACATGAGTGTATAGGACAGAATGAGCCATCTGTGCGACCTTCAGCAGCAGTGAGTTAACCTGTTATAAATGAGTTACAGACTCTTAGTTCTTAATAGACAAACTAAGTAGCCCTTGCTACTATAAGATTTTAATAAGGGCTATTTGTTTTGCTGCTGACTATCTTGCTCCAAGACAAATTAGTTTACAATTGCTCAGTTTCGTCTTTTTTAGATATAGATGTCTGATGATTATCATTTTAAAATTGTTTGAAATTCCAATCCAAATTATAGGGAAAAAGATGACTCCTTCAGAGTCATTTTTTTTTGCACATCCGCTAAATTTAGATAAAAAGTTGATTAAATATTCTTCCCTTCGATTCCATTTTTCTTCTAAACTTCTCCCAAACTTGTTCGATTCCATTTATTTCGGATTAGTTTCAGCTTTTTTGGCCTTTTGAATGAGAAAGCACTTCCGCCTATAGTAAGGGTGTACAAGGCCTTGTGCAAATAAAACAGAAGATCTTCAAGAAAAGGATCAATAATGAAAAGAAAATTAACAGAAGAGATGGAACATGATTTTTTCTTCGTTCATGAAAGTATCGTATATGGGGTGCTGAGAAAGTGCGGGATTCGCTTTAATCATCCGGACTACGATGACTATGTACAGATTGGATTATTGAAGCTGGTTGAGGCTTATGAGACATTTCCGGAAGATTTGTGTCAGGAAGCGTATTTCTATCAGTTTACCGGTTATGCCTTTCAGAAAATTCGTTGGGGAATTATTGATGAGATGAGAAAGGCGATCAAAAATGCGGAAAGAGAAACACTGATAGGTGAGGCGCTTGATCGTTCTGTGCCAGAAGAAGGTGTCGAATCGGATAGTGACTGGCTGGTCTGGGAGTTGATGCCGACGATGCTTAAATATTTGACGCCTAATGAGCAGCAGTACTTGAGAGATGCGGCAATCGATCAGCTGTCTATTACGGATATAGCGAAAAAACATAATGTCAGCCGGAAGACAGTGTATGAATGGAGAAAAAAGACCGCCATTAAACTGGCTCATTTTAAAGCAGTGCTGAAGAGTTAAATTCAAGGCTTATATTGATAAAGAGAGAAGGAAACTAGATGAGTAAGACAATTATTATTGATGCGGGACATGGCGGGACGGACCCGGGAGCAATCGGGTTTGGTGTGAATGAGAAAGACTGGACACTTGAAATAAGTTTATACCAGTATAAGCGGTTGAAAGCATTGGGTGCTCAAGTTGCGATTACAAGAAAGTCTGATGTGTCATTAGATCCCACTCAACGAATCGCTCGGATCAAAAATCAGTATGACGTCTGTGTATCGAACCACTGGAATGCGTTTAACGGTTCAGCACGGGGAGTAGAGACAATTCACTCTATCCATGCTAAGCCCGATTTTGCAAAAGACATAGCTGATTCACTAGTCAAAACAACGGGTCTTCCATTGCGCCGTGTATTCACTAGAGAAATTAGAAAAGGAACAGACTACTATTTCATGCACCGTTTAACAGGGAAAACAGAAACGGTCATCATCGAATATGGATTTATTGATAATGTAGTCGATCATCAAGTCTATACTCGCTCAGACATGTTTATCCAGGCAGCAGAAGCTGTGGTGGAATGTATTTGCAGAAAAATCGGTATTCAGTATGTGAAGCCGGACGGGTCAAAGAAGACAAGTCCTGACTCGAACGTTAAAGAGTCAAGTAAGCCAGCTCCTGATTATATTGGTAAAAGAGTGGAAAGCATACATGACGGACAACTGAGGTTTTACAATAAACCAAGTTGGGCTGATCAGGATGTGTTCGGGTATGTCACTAAGGGTCTGGGGTTTCCAACTATTTTAGAAAAAATTAAAGTTGGAAGAGGCGAACAATATAAAGTGAAGAATTCTGCCGGAAAGATTTTTTACATTACCGCTAGCTCAACCTATGTGCGACTAGTTTAAACAAAAAAGATAAACTCATATGAAAAACCGGTTTAAAGGTCAATAATCTAGATGAGAAGAAGCTTTTATTGCCAAAACAACTAAATTTGAGTAAAATAATAGTATAATATATACAAATAGTAATAAGGAGTGAGTAAATATGAGTATGAAAGAGAAGAAGCGTATTCAGATTCAAATAGATAAAGAAGTTGCCGAAGAAGTTGAACTGATTTTTGAGGAATTAGGATTAAATCAGACAACTGCAGTCAATGCATTTTATAAACAAGTACTAGCAAGTGGTGGCTTGCCCTTTGATCTAATGTTAACTAGGGAGCAAAAAGCAGCTATTCGTCTAAATCAAGCATCTAAACGCGCTCCATTAGAAAAGCTTGAGACAAGAGAAGAAGTCGAGGAGTGGTTTGCAAACGAAGAGTATGACTATGAATAACTATGATATTGTTACAGTATATGTGGCTTTTAGTAAAGGTGATGGGGGAAAAAGAAGACCGATATTAGTTCTTGATTTTGATCGAGAGGGTATTGAATTCTACAGCTTAACTAGTAAATTTGCAAAAAAGTCGAAACGCATACAAAAGCAGTATTATAAAATTGAAGATTGGAAAGAAGCTGGTTTAGTCATTCCTTCCTGGATTGATATAGGGAAACGTATTTGGTTACCACTAAATGAAGTAGATAAAATTTCCAAAGTGGGTCAATTAACATTGAGAGACAAAGAAAAACTGGCAGATTTTCTGGAAAACTATTTTTCATAGGTAGTCTTCAAAATGTTACCTGAGATTTATAACATTTCGAATAAAAAAGAGGTGCTGACAGAAAGGTTTTACTCTTTCTGGCAGCACCTCTTTTTGGAAATCTAATGGATTTAAATGGATATTAATTGTTAAAATATTCACAAATGAAAGCAAAGGTTTAAAACTTACTACTTATTTCAGGCAACTGATAAGCTTTTCGTTCCAGCCAGTTAGGAACACAGTTCACTGATCTCAAATGAATAAAAATGTTTAGAAGGGTAAGAGCGAAGGTAACTGGATTAACTTGAGGTTAAGTAAATTAACAATAATCTCTATATTTTTAAGATTATTAAGGTATAATATTATTGAGTACTTTTTTTAACAAATAACTTTACTATTTACTTTGCTTTAATTAGGAGTAATAACAAATGGAAGTAAGAAATGTTTCGTCTTGGGAACAAAAAAATAACTTCCATTGTCAAATCAATCGCAACACTTTTATTAAAACAAGACATAGACCATTTAATTAGGAAGTGAACGGGCCACCCCCATGGGGGTGAAAAAAATTCGCTTCTTAATCGGTTTCGATCCGGGCTAGGTTGAGTCGCTTTTTAATTGTGCTATTTCTTGGTTATAACAGTCAACTGCCGATTCCAAATCCAAGACTTCTCTGATGCGTTTATTAATTCTATCAGCTGCTTCGATGATGGATTCTAAAGTAAACTGATGGAGGGAAAGCCCCTTAGGTATAAACTCTCGAAGTAATTTATTGAAGTTCTCATTTGACCCTCTTTCCCAGGAAGAATAAGCATGACAGAAATAGATGGACAAACGGTCAGTTTCAAGTTCAGATACTTTTGAAAACTCAGATCCATTATCAAACGTAATAGTCTTAAAGGCCTCTGGATTGGCGCTTAAAATACGTTTAAAAGCTGTTAGGACAGTTTCACTAGAGTAATCTCTAATTTTCATTGTGAGTGCATAACGCGTTTTTCTTTCTAGTAATGTGATGATTGCGGGTTCTTCTTTATTTTTTTGCCTTTGACTAAATCCGCTTCCCAATGACCAAATTCAATACGGTCTAAAACCTGTGGGGGACGATCAGAAATACTTTGTCCAAGCACTTTTTTATTTTGACCTTTAGGCTTACTCTTCTTGTTTTTACGAGGAGTTAAGCGATACATCACCGGCAAATCATGTGGTTTGATAGGCAATGCATTTTCCCTAATATAGCGGTAAACCGTTTTAAAGCAAGGAACTTTTTCTTTCGGGTTGTGTCGTGCATATTTCTTAACAAAGGTTTTAATGTTGTGAATACGGTTCTTACCTTTAAACCAGCCTTTATGGTGCGCTTTTTTTAGTTTATACCAAAACCGACCAGAGAAAGCTTTCAATCCTTTGGATTGACTGCGTTGCCTGTTTTGTAGATACTTTGTCTCCGAATAGTCAGCACGGTAAAGCACCACTTTTTTACCGTTAATAATTTGAGGGACTTTTCCGCGTTTGATTTCTCGATATATGGTGGATCGGTCACGTCCAAGTAGTCGAGCAATTTCAGCTTGTTTTTTGTCTTCGTTTAGCCATTTTTCAATTAACTCGCGCTCTTTAAATTTCAAATGTCCTTTGGTATTCTTTGTGTTAAAATGAGTGTGTGACATGAAGATTCGCTCCTATACTTTGTTGTGGTGACTTAAGTATACCGAATCTTCATGTCTTTTTTAATTGATGCGTTTCATTTTACAATACGCCAAAAAAAGTTGTAAGACTAAAAACCCATGTTTTGGGGAAATATAAAAAATAGAAGGTTGATTAATATGCAAAATAGAACATTATGCCTTTTATGGCAAAACCAACAGAGTAGACAATGGTACCATGTTGCTAATTTAACGCTGGAAGAAAATGACGATTATCGTTTTGCATATGAAAGCCAAAACAAAAAAAGAGGTTTAAAAGATGCCCTAGAAAATGGATATCATTTACATCCTTCTTTTCCGAGTGCAGTTAAAACGTACACTTCAGATAAGCTATTTAGCGCGTTTTCTAGAAGGTTACCAAATAAAGCGAGACCGGATTATGTGGAGCTTTTAAAAGCAAATAACTTGAGCGTTAAAAATGATGAGTTTGAAGTTTTAACTATGACTGGCGGGAAACTTATTTCAGATAACTATGAATTTGTTAAGCCGGTAGATTTTGATGGAAAAGATTTTAGCTTTGATTTTTATGTTCGTGGATGGCAACACTATAACGAAGATAAACGACAACTTAAAGATTTATCTGAAATTTCTTTTGAAACGGAAGAAGATAATGGTCAAGATCCTGATGCAATCATCGTGAAATATGCAGGGGAAACTATTGGTTATGTCCCTGCCTTTTATTCCGACTTTATGAAGACTGTTATTGAAAGTAATTCTAGATTTGAAGTTGTGAGCTTTGATTTTAACTCGCAGGCTTCTTCTCATAGGAAAGTAAACATCTTAGTTAAAGGACAAAAAGCTAATATACAAAAGACAGAACGAGAGACCAATCTATTGCTTACTGTTTAGCTATTCCTTTCTGGATTGAAATGGAGAAGCGGATTTGGTTACCACTGATGAAGTAAATAAAATTCCAAAGGAGGCCCTGAGAGAAAGAGTAACTTTCTGTTAGGGCCTTCTTTTTGAAAAATTACTGAATTTTCTAGGGTAGAAATTGTTCTGTTATTCACAAATAAAATCAGACTTTTAAAAGCTAACTACTTATTTCAGGCAGTTGAAAGAAAGCTCGTATCTCTTCCATATAGGGATTATCTTCACCATAGAGAGAAAAGATCAACTGCTGCGATTTAAAATAGGTTATGAATTCTAAATAATCAATGACCGTAAATTCAGGCAACTGATACGCTTTTCGTTCCAGCCATTTATTGACACTGTTCACTGGTCTATTGAACATTCGAATGAATCCGAGATGGGTCACTATCTTATCGATCAATTTCTTGTCTGAGTAATAGCATACTAGACATTTTTTCTGATTTTCGTCTTACATCCATTAGTAGGCATTCTGATATTGTGGTTGGTACCAATAGCCAATTCGTATATTTTTTTCGCACTGTTCATACAAAAAAAGCACCAACCGTAGCTGCTTCCAGCATTTAATACCGCAATTTATATTAGTGGATAATGAGATGTTTTGGAAGTAAAGATTTTAATTGGAGAGAATAAAAAAAGTCCCCCTCTTTAAATCAAAGATATACTCTATTCATGTATATCTATCCTTTTGTAGCTTTTACAAAAGCGTATCCTTTTTCTTCTAAGGATTTCAATCTGGGCTCAATTTTATCAACTACAAATTGGTAATCTATAAATTTGTCTGGATGTTCAAAATCTCGTTTGCTTAACCAAACAGTGTATTTTTTATCCGCAGGGATTGAATCAAAATCAACTATTCTTTTATTATCGATGATACCTTGTGCTGTCCAGAAAGAGAGGTACTGTTCATCAGGAAGGTCAGCGATAGCTTTCCAAGTAATCTTTGACCAATATTTAAATTTTCCCCAAATATCTTGTGACGAGATATATACATTCAATAAGAAATCTTTTCTATCCCAATGAAGAGAATCAGTGGAAGTGATATTAATATCTGGAAATAGTGTGCCTAAAGCATGAAAGTGAAGCTCGCTGTACTTTTCAAGTAAATAAATTTCTTGTGAAAAATCACTAGTGTTGCATAAAACTTAGAATAAATGATTTCCATAGATTGTTACTTTCGTCACAAATGGTTTTCGTTAAAATTTCCAAAAAAGTCAAGTGCTGGCGCAAGGGATGACTTTTTCCAGAAA
>NZ_BAAGIQ010000073.1:0-10578 GCF_054658175.1 Alkalibacterium sp. s-m-28 | reverse complement strand
CGTCCGTCTTCCTTCAGATTCCGCCTCACGGCGGACACCCTTGACTTTCGCTAACAGTTCCTACTGCCAAGTCTGTAGTGGACTTTCACCACCAAGTTGTCGCCCATGCCGGGCGCACGAAAAAAAGAAGCAGAGAGCCTACCCTCTGCTTCTTTTTTTCAAATGATTAAAGTTGAATTTTTTCTCCATTCTCAACAATAATGATCGGCTCTCCTTCAAGCAATGTATATTCCGTGGAGGACGGTGTCAGCATCACTTGAATCAATCTGTCTTTCACTTGTACCTTGAAGCTTAAACTGCCCCATTCCTTAGGACAATGAGGCGTCAAGTAAAGTGTCCCGTCATTGAATCGCATCCCTGCAAAGCCCTGAACGATACTCATCCACGTTCCGCCCATATTTGCAGCATGCACCCCGTCTTTCGTATTCGACTGAAGGTCGCTGATATCCATCAGAACTGTATCCATAAAGTAGTCATAGGCCTTTTCGTGTTTGCCAATCTGACTGGCCATCATGCCAAAAACAGACCGGGAAAGAGAGGAATCATGTGTGGTCACTTTTTCATAATAATCATAATCCCGTTTCAGCTGTTCCATTTCAAAATCATCGAAGAACAGAAACTCTGCCAGAACCGTGTCTGCCTGCTTGCAGACCTGGTGCTTGTATATCGTCAGAGGATGGTAATTAAGCAGGAGCGGATAGTTTTCTTCTGGTGTGTGTTCAAAATCCCAGACTTTTTTATGGAAGAAACTGTCGTCCTGCATCGTCAATTCTTTCTCCTCGTCATAAGGAAGAAACAGTCTGCTCTCTGCTTTTTTCCAGTCTTCCAATTCATCTTCAGTCACATGCAGCTCCTCCAGTTTGTCAGCCGCCTGCTCCTGCGCTTTCTGTGCGTACTCAATGGCATAGGACAAATTCTTTTTCGCCATCAGATTGGTGTAGAAATTATTGTTGACGATCGCCGTGTACTCATCGGGTCCTGTTACATCATTCAGGACAAAGGCACCGTCCCGTTCGTCGTCGAAATGTCCCCATTCCAGCCAGAAGCGAGCTGTTTCAACGAGGATATCCAGTCCTTCATTGAACATGAAAGCCTCATCTTCCGAAACTTTACCGTAATCATAGACGGCATGGGCGATATCTGCATTGATGTGAATCTGAGCCGTTCCAGCTGGATAATAGGGACTAGCTTCTTCCCCATTGATTGTCCGCCAGGCAAACAATGCTCCGTTGTCGATAGCCATAGTCCGTGCCCGCTCCCTCGCCTGAGGAAGAATACTGTGTCGATACATCAGCAGAGACTTGGCAATCTTTGGCTGCGTGTAAAGGAAGAAAGGAAACATGTACATTTCTGTATCCCAGAAATAATGCCCTTCATAGCCTTCACCGGTAAGTCCCTTGGCAGACATGTTTGTATGCCCATCCCGACCGGCTGCCTGATGCAGATGGAACAGATTGAATCTCAGTCCGATTTGGAGTGCCTGGTCGCCCTCCAGCTCAATGTCACTCTTATCCCAGAATTCGTCCATAAATAACAGATGTCTCATTTTCACTTCATCATACCCAAGTGTTTCAACCTCTGACATGATTTCCTTCAGATTCTCAGCCTGAGAATCCGTATCTTCTTCATTACTGTACTTATGACTGTAAGCTGTGAAGCGATCAATGATTACTGGAGCTGACCTGTCAGTCTGAAAGCTAGCGGTGACCTTGTTTTCAATCCGTTCAAGGCTGACCTGTTCAAAACGAGACACGACATGATCATAAATGACCGCATGCAGATCAGAGGCATGGGTGCTGATATGAATCATTCGGCCTGAGTCAGTCGATAGTGGGCGGGAATCAAATCTTCTTTCCGCCTGTTCCTTTTTTCTTGGATCCGGATCGTCTTCCGCCGACTCTTTCTTGCCCATATCTTCCAGTTCATCCAGTTCGAAGAGAAGCTGAACTGGCAGGTCATCTTTTTCTGACTCAATAATAATGCGCTGCGCCAAAATTTCTGGAAAATCGTAGGAAACAAAGCGTTCGATCGTGACATCTATTGACTGCTGCTTAGAATTCTCCCATGAAAAGGTCCGAGTCAGCAGACCGCTCTTAAGATCCAGTGTCCGTGAATGATGATCAACTTTTCCTGTTTCTAGATCAAATAGCTCATCATCCAGCGACAAATCCAATTTTTTAGCATCAGGAACAGGAATCGTCGTCTGATGATGAGTCGCATATCCGTAGGCCCATTCGCCGTAAGTGATTGGCTCAGTATCATAAAACCCGTTCATCAGCGTGCTGTCGCTGTGACTGTATGCCTGTGTCCGATGCCTTTCCTCCAGACTGCCTCTTGTTCCAATGTGTCCGTTTGAAAGTGAGAAGAGCGTTTCGTTCTGTCTTATCTGTTCTGAATCTGTACCAACTTCTTTAAGCGTCCACAACGTACCGTTTTTAATCAGGTCATGCATAAGCGATCGCCTTCCTTTCTTTACTGTTTATTTTGTCAATAACCCGGAAAGAAAGCAAGCTGAAGCCTTTTTGATAAGAAAAACTTCACGTACCGTTCAGCTATTGCTGAGGTCCCAGAAGAGCAGGCGAGCAGTAAAGCTAGAACCTGTCAATTACCGTATAAACCTTATACGTTCCCACTTTGCGGCAGTAAAAAACCTGAATACGCCGGACATCAGTCGACTTATTCAGGGTAGTGTCATCAATAATTTTCAATATAGGTCGTCAGTTCTTCAAGGGAAGGCAGCCCTTCGTTGTCCCCTTCATTCTGGACTTGGAGAGAGCCGATTGCATTGGCACGTAACGCAGCTTCCGGCCAGGTCAGACCGTTTAAATAGCCATGCAGAACACCTACAGCAAATCCGTCTCCGGCGCCGACAGTGTCTACGACTTTCTGCACTTTAAAACCAGGCACATTGATCGTGTCTTTTCCTTTTTCTGTAACAAACGCCCCGTCTGCTCCGCTTTTTGTAATGACGATCTGTGCACCCTTATCAATATAGAAGCGCGCGATAGCTTCAACGTCATCTGTCCCGACCAGGGTCTTGCCTTCAGAAAGACCAGGAAGCACCAGATCAGAGAGACCAGCAAGATTATTTAAGACAGTCACCATTTCATCTTCCGAAGACCAGAGAGCAGGCCTCAGGTTCGGGTCGAATGATATGAATGTTCCGGCCGATTTAGCCTTCTTCATCAGATAGACGATTGCTTCTCTAACCGTCCCGCTCACTGCTGGCGGAATGCCAGTTATGTGAAGCAGCTTCACATCAGAAAAGTCGATCCTATTTACATCAGCCTCTGACAGTGTAGTGAAGGCGCTGTTGTTTCTATAGTAGGCAGTAGACGGATCGCCGTCCTGAACTTTATTTTTCATCATCAGCCCGGTGTTGTGCTTCGGTGAATGAAAGATGTAACTTGTCCCTATCTTTTCTTTTTCGATGGCTTCTTCAATATAATCGCCTATGGGGTCCTTGCCCAGCTTCGTGACGTATTCCACTTTGTAATCCAGGCGGGACAGTCCTATCCCGACATTGATTTCCGCTCCTGCCAGAGATCGCTTGAACAAAGTGACATCTTTCAGCTCCCCATATTCCTGAGCAGTAAACAACCCCATCGGTTCTCCAATTAAAATGACATCCGGCATATGATCACGTCCTCACTTCACTTCGTTGTATTTCTGAACAAAGGCTTGAGCCTGCTCTGTGACACTTGAGTAGCCTTGAGTCTTCAAATCTTTAGTCAACGCACTGCCGATACCGACAGCCCATGCCCCGTTATCGATCCACTGGTCCATATTGTCCAGACTCACACCACCAGAAGGCATCATTTCTACATGCGGAATCGGGCCATGTACATTTTTGATGAAAGCAGGTCCCAATATTCCACCCGGGAACACTTTGACCACTTCGACTCCTGTCGCCAGTGCGTCCGCCACCTCTGTCACTGTGCCGCATCCAGGAAGATAGGGAATCCCATATGTATTGCAGACAGTTGAAATTTCCGGCACCATATTCGGGCTGACGATGAACTCAGCTCCCGCAATAATCGCAATACGTGCTGTTATTGCATCCATGACTGTTCCTGCTCCTACAACCATATCCGTCCCATCAAATTTTCCAGCAAGATCCCTGATCGATTCGTCGGCTTGCGGGGTCGTAAACGTCACTTCGATATTTTTGATTCCGCCTTCATAAACAGCTTCGGAAATACGCGTCGCTTCTTCAGCAGACTTCCCTCTAATCACTGCAAACAGATAATTGTCTTTTAAACGGGTCAAAATCGCTTGTTTTTTTGTCATAATATCCTCCTTGAATGCCTAAACTCATATATTAGTATAACGCTTTCTTTTGTGAAGCTCAATACTCTACCATATACATATCAAACCATATCAACAGTTCAGGCAAAGTCCTGATATAATGATTACTCTTGTCACATGCCTATAAAACAATCATCAGAACGGCGTCTTCTTGTGCGTTCGGCTTTCAGCTAACTGGTGTTTATTTTCTGAAATAGTCAGAATACTTTTTCATTATTTCACCTTGAGCTTCATCCATCAGATTGATATGTGCAGTCACTAAAGTCTTTACTTCATCTGCCTGCTTAGATTTTACTGCTTTAATCAGCCCTTCATGCTCATCTACAATCTGATTGTAGTCAAATGTTATGTCTTTCAGATGAAGCCAGCGGAAACGGTCAAGATGCACACTGGCTTCTTTTATCCACTGCCATGCCTGTGCTTTACCGACAAGTTCATAACACTGCTTATGAAACTCATTGTCAACATCAAAATAATCAGAAACATTATTATTCTTAAAGGTCTCTCTTTGTCTATCCAGAATTTTCCACAGCATTTTCTCGGACTTTTCATCCATCACACCGCACAGCTCTGTCATCACTTCTTTTTCTACACATTCTCGAATAAAACGTGCCTGTAATGCTCTACTCATATCTATTCTGGATACATACGTTCCTGACTGAGGAAAGGTGAAAATCAGATTCTGTTTTTTCAACTGCTTCAATGATTCTCTGATTGGCGTTCGTCCCACTTCTAGAAGATCGATCAAATGAGATTCTGAAATTTTCTGACCTGGATACAAGTCAAGTTTGATAATCATTTCTCTTAAAACTTCATACGTCTGGTCCTGCAAAGTGATAGTCTGCATAAATACCTTCCTAACTTAAATATGTCATACTTGTATATTAATATCATAAATATATCACATCTGAACAGTCAGTGGCACCATTTTATGAAAACCCCATCATTATTGTCCCGCCTGTCTTCTCTAATATTAAGACTTGCTTTATCGTTTTCCTCCCGATGTTTGAACAGCAAATTAATCTGCATCTGTCTATCAGTACATCTATCTCATTAATCATACGTATGAAAAAAGCTAGACTCATTCAGAAGGAAGACCTTCTAAACAAGCCTAGCATGTTCATAGTGCACTATAGATCATATCATCTGGATGACCAGCAGCTTTAACGTCAGCGTGCTCCGCCGCCTCCGCCACCCATGGCACCGCCCCCACCACCGATGGAGGTCGATCCGCCGAAGCCACCTGAAGATGAGTAGCCGCTGTGCATACTGCTGGAAAACACATGCAAGCCTGGATAATACGTATAGTAGTACGGGATATACTCGATATCCTGTTCTGCCCAGTCCGGCATGATTGCTTCAATAGACTTGATCACTTCTTCTTCTTTTCCATACAAGCCTGCCCACATCAGGAATGACTCTTCAGGAATCAGCTGTTTATAGCTGAGTGATTTGTCCTCACCTAATGCATTCAGATGATTTTCAAACTGGGTCAGATGATCGTAGAGCCTCTGACCTTTTTTTGTAATCGATGTATACGGCAGTCGTGCAGTCAGGAAAGAAACAGTATCTTCCTTGATATACCCCTCTGCAATCATCAGATCTCTGGAGTCGTCAAGAAGCTGCTTATCAAGCTTGTGAAGTTTGTCTGCCTGTTTTTGAGCCCATTTCTTCATTTCTTTACTGCTCATCTGGTAGCTGCTGTCAGTCGCTTCGATCAGAGAATTCCAGAGTTCTGCTTCAACTGTTGATCCTGCCAGGTCTTGCTGTGATTTCCTCTCAAAGGTCTCCGGAACAAAAGTCAGACGGGTCTTATTTTTTCTGCCTTCCTCGCCTTCTTCTATAATCAGACATTTTTCCTTAGACCATTTCAGTAAGAAGGCAAAGAAATAATGCTCAACCGTTCCCATCTGCAGCTGTTTCAGGAAGAAGGCAACATCTGTAATATCACCATCTTTGTAAGGAATGTCTGTGTAATACATCCCTTTGTTCCGTTTGCGTTGTTCGTAGAAATTAGGGATTTTCCCGCCATCTTTTTTCAGCTGTTCAATTTTTACCAGAACGGCTAATACAGCTAGTACAAACGCTACCGATGCACCGATAATAACAGAGATGACTGTCCCACTCAGTCCTCCTCCACCCGCACCTCCACGTCCAGGATCCTGCTCTATATCCTCAACGACTTCAGCAAGGGTTCGTTCATCATAATATGACAGCAGGAACGGATTATTAAGAAACTGTACAATTACCGCGACATTCTGGTTGTCTTCCAGTTCAGCCTGAGTATAAGTACGGACCTCTCCATCAAGCAGATCAATCTTTCCCTCATAACCGAATCCCCAGATTCTAGTCGTATCCTGAGTGAAATCGAATGGCCCGATTATATCGATCGTCAGATTTTCAGGAGGAATGTCTCCAAATGTATTGAAATTCCAGTGCATGGACTGCCCGTCTTCCATCTGTCTGACTATATTGCTAAGAGTATAGGTCACTACATACTCGTTACGCCCATAGTCTCCGATCCCCCATATCAGTTCCGTTTCAGACGAACTGTCATCTATGCCATATGATCCGGCTTTATCTTCTCTGGAAGCATTGGAATCCCAATCAGTCTGTTCTTCCATACCTTCAACGTAGAAGTCGATGACTTCCACACCATCGGTCTCTTCTATGACGATAAAGAGTTCAGTTCCTTCTTCCATAGTCATGTCCCGTCGTTCAGTAATAACGGCCGTCCCGTTTTCGAGCAGCTGGACATCAATAGTCAAGTCGTGCAATGTATTTCCCTGTGCCTTTACCGGACTAGCTGTAAATATACTTCCTGTAATCAGCACAACCAGCCAGCCTACCCACCCATACTTCATGATTGCTCCTCCTTTTTTTTCTCTCTTGATAACAGTATATATAATAAAAAAGAGAAAAAATATAGTCTTAGGACTGATTTTTTCTCTTTAGCTCGTCAATTGTTCTGATTTTCCGATTGACCGGCATCAGTTTCCCCAGTTTCCCGGACTCCATAAAGTCCCATCCAATTCTCCCTGAAGCTGCTCTTTACGTGTTTCCTGTTCTTTAATCAGATCTGCTGCTGCTTTAAGGAGTGCTTTCTGTTTATAATCCCGGCTTGAATCGAAAAGCTGGTCTAGTTCCCTGATGATCCAATCCTGTTCATCCATCTTCTTCCACCTTTCATTCATGATAATTATCAATATGCATGCGCAGTTCATCCAGTTCCATTCTATTATCTTCAATAAGCTCAATCACCTGTTCGATAATGAATTCAGGCTGATCAGTACCCAAGGTTTCAGTAGCTGTCTCCTTCAGTTCGGCAACTATCCATTCTTCGCGAGATTTGAGGGAATCCGGTTTTTTTAGTGTAAGATACTGCTGATAACGGATCAGCAGTCCCATCCGCTCCTCTTCACTCATATACGCATACTGAAAAATAGAGAGCGGCTTGAGATAAGTCATACCGATTTTTCTAGCCACCGCTTGGAACGGCTTGGTCAATTCACTGATACTGTACCCTTCCTGTCCACCCGTCTGGTACTCCTTTTCTGAGAGACCTATGGACAGGACGAGTCCCAGTTCTTTGCCCTTGAGCTTGTCCCCTCTATACCCGAAAGCAAAATGTTCGGTCAGAACCTCATCTTGCCAGTGCTTTAAAAAGGGGGGAGACGAATACCAATAGAATGGAAACTGAAAAATGATACGGTCGTGAGACTTGAGCAGCTCCTGCTCATGTTTTACATCTATGACTCCATCAGGGTAAGTTTTTTCGAGCGGATGCAGTGTCACCTGCTCCAGTGAACGGTCTGACAAAGCCTGAATAAGAAACTGCTGGCTACCTGATTCATCTATGCTCGGATGGCTGATAATGACTAATGTTTTCAAATCTATTCTCCTTCCCGTTCGATATATGGTATAAGTATACCAAAAAGTCCTTTCTCAGAAGTGAATAATTAGAATTTCATTTTGAAAACGAGTACAATATGGTTAGAGAAAACAATAAGGAGGCAGAATATTATTATGAAGAAAATTATCAATCAGCCTGATCAGGTCGTCGATGATATGCTCAATGGATTGGCATATGCCTACGACTCGCTGGTCAGGCGTGTATCTGACACAACTGTGATTGCGCGGACACTTGAGCCATCTGGAAAAGTCGGACTGGTCAGCGGTGGAGGAAGCGGACATGAACCCAGTCATGCCGGCTTTGTCGGCAAAGGTATGCTGTCAGCGGCTGTAGCCGGGCAAGTCTTCACGTCCCCTACACCAGATCAGATTCTTGAAGGCATAAAAGCGGCAGACGAAGGTCAAGGCGTTTTTCTTGTCATCAAGAACTACACAGGTGATGTCATGAACTTCGACATGGCAAAGGAACTCGCTGAACTCGAAGATATCGAAGTCGATTCCATTGTTGTTGATGACGACATCGCTGTAGAAGACAGTACATTTACAGCCGGCCGAAGAGGAGTCGCTGGGACAGTCTTCATGCATAAGATTCTTGGAGCGGCAGCTGAATCAGGTGCATCACTCAAAAATATCAAGGCACTGGCTGAACAAGTAAATGACAATCTGTACTCTATCGGTCTGGCACTTTCCCCTGCAACCAATCCTGAAGTAGGCAAGCCGGGATTTGAGCTTGAAGATAATGAAATAGAGTTCGGAATCGGCATACACGGAGAACCTGGATACAGCCGTGAGAATCTGAAACCATCGAAAGAACTGGCTGAAGAATTTTTATCCAAACTAAAAAAAGAAGTAGACTGGTCAGCTGGAGACAAGTTTGCCGTGATGGTAAATGGAATGGGTGCTACTCCGCTGATGGAGCAGTTTGTCTTTATGAACGATATCAGAGCTTTGCTGGATGACGGCGAAGAACTGGAACTGGTCTACAGAAAAGTAGGCGATTATATGACGGCAATCGATATGGCAGGGGTTTCCTTGACATTACTGAAAATAGAAGATGAACAATGGATCGACTACCTTAATGCACCTGTTGAGGTCATTGGCTGGTAGATAACTGGAAGGAGCGTTTAAATGGCACAGACAGAAAAATGGATAAAAAGTTTCGAACACTTCAGCAAAAAAATAACTGATGAGAAAAGTTTTCTCAACGAACTCGATTCTGCAATCGGGGACGGGGATCATGGAAGCAACTTGACAAGAGGTGTAGCGGCTGTCAATGAGAAACTGGAGCAGCAAAGCTACGATAATCTGTCAGACCTTTTCAAGGACATCGGAATGGTCCTCGTAAGTAAAGTCGGTGGAGCCAGTGGTCCCTTGTACGGATCGGCTTTTATCTCCATGGCCAAAAAGTCCAAGGAATCAGATGACATTTCAACTCTCCTATCCTCCGGTCTCGACGGCATAATTAAACGGGGTAAAGCTGAAACAGGTGAGAAAACGATGGTTGACGTCTGGGCTCCAGCAGTCGATGCATTGAAGGATGGGACACTTGATCAGTCAGTGATCGACAGTGCTCTGGAAAGCACGATAGACATGAAAGCGACTAAAGGGCGGGCATCTTATCTAGGAGACCGTTCAATCGGTCACATCGATCCCGGGGCACAATCGAGCGCTTATTTCTTTGAAAGTCTTCTGGAAGCGGGTGTGACTGATGAGTAAATCTTTTGGTGTGCTTCTCGTCTCTCATGTTGAACGTGTCGCTTCCGGTCTGAAACAGCTTCTGGACCAGGTCGCTTCCGACGTGACGATCAAAACAGCAGGTGGAACTGAAGACGGCGACGTCGGGACATCCTTTGATCTGATCAGCGAGACTCTGGAATCTTTTGAAGAAGATAATGTCCTGTGCTTCTATGATCTGGGAAGCGCAAAGATGAATCTGGACATGGCAACTGAAATGACTGAAAAAAATGTGGAGATTTTAAACACTGCATTCATAGAAGGAGCCTATACAACAGCTTCACTGCTGCAGGCTGATGTCCCACTGGATAATATTAAAGAACAGATCAGTAAGCTTGTTATAAAAGAGTAATCGAGTAGGAGGTAAATAATTAATTTATTTACCGTCCTCTCACACCACCGTACGTACGGTTCCGTATACGGCGGTTCAATATCTTAAGTAAGCAGACTCTGCCAGGTCTCGTAGTGGAACTACGTTCCAACGGTAGAGTCTTTTTGTTGTAAGCACCCAATGAACCTCAGGTGTTTTTGATAATCTCCAGTACTTCTTTCTGGAGTAGCCTATGCGTTTAGCACTGTCCATATCTAGACCTAAACGCATTAATCTGCTAATCTTAGTACGCG
>NZ_BAAGIQ010000072.1:0-10592 GCF_054658175.1 Alkalibacterium sp. s-m-28 | reverse complement strand
TATGCAAACCAACGGTTAGCTGAGAGAAAGAACAGAAAAGAAATAGCCGTGTAATTTTTAAAAAATAGTCATTTTGAAATTAGACGAGTGTTTCCTTTTTTAAAAAGTTAGTTATGAAATTGGTTCATCTACAATCTCAGAACTTTCTACTTAGCTTTAAATTTTTTAGATTTAAATCAGATCAATTAGTATCTATTGTAATAGTCATTTTTAAAATACTATGATGTGAGTCTGGCAATGTCTAATCAACTATGAATACAGTAAATAAAAAAAGATATTTTAATAGAGTATCGTATTAGTTTACTATTTTTTCAATTTATAGGGATAATATTGTGACTAATAGAATACAGTTCTTACTATATAGACAGAAAAAATTGAAAAGTACTGTGAATGTCTGAATTTATAAGCTCATTTATACTTGTGAAATCAGACTATCTTATATTAAAGTAATGTCTAATTCAATTAATTATTTTTTTGATTCTCGCTATTAACACATTCATTCATTTTATAGCATATCAAATTGACTGCTATATATAGCTTTATAAGCTTCGCTTTGTCTAGTAGTCAATTTAGTTTGCACATAATTGTCTACTAACATATCAACTATGTCATTGTAAGTAGCGGTATTCATACTTTCTGTTTCTTTCAGAAAAGGTTTTAAAGTATTAATTTTTAGATTTGTACTGGGACTAGTTTTCTGCGTCTTGCTAGCTTTTAACCTAGGGTCTTCTTTAGAAATCGCGGATTGACTAACTTTTTGTTTTTTTTTCTTCTCTGCAATTAACGGTTTAGGTTTTTGTGCTGGTGTTTCCATTCGTCCAAAACTATTGCTGCCCTTTATTTCAACTTTTTTATTTTGTAATGAGGTACTCTTTTTATAATTATAGGTTCAAATTCTGCCATTTTAACTAAAGCTCCTCCCTATTAACTTAACTAACTGTAAAAGTTTCTTGGTGACTATCTAATTCTTCTAGAACCTTTAAAAAGACAGCGTGTGCTTTTTTGTCCCACATATCAATATTGCCATTAATATTGCGGTTCATTTCAATACCCTGCACATCATATACTTTTAAGCGTTCCTGATATTTAACATTAGTTTGCAAGACATTATTTCCATATAATTCTTTAGCTTGATCCAGTATTTTGCTATCCACTCTGCCTCCTGGTTTTAGCATGCAGGGTATGATACCTAGTACGTTCAAATCTGCGTCATAGGTATCTACCAGATATTGCATGTAGTCTATATAAGTTCGAGCTCCGTCTAATGACAACTCTTGTGTCTGGAGAACTATGATACAGAAATCAGCAGCCAGCATAGCATTATCTGAATAATCACTAATAGTTGGTGGGACGTCTAAGTATATAGAATCATATTTATGCTTGATCGGTTCGATTAAATCCTTTAAGTATTTAATTTGTTTTAATTCATCATCTGGGAAACGTTGAATTAATAGTTTACTTAAATTTCTAAAAGCTGTGTTTGAAGCAACCAAATCTAAATTTTCCATTATTGGTGTAATTTCGTTTTCTAAATTTCCATTATTAAAAGCATTCGTTATATTTTTATCTATAGATTCGATGTTGCCAGTTTTAGCTAAAACTGAAGTAGCATTACCCTGAGGATCGAGATCAATTACTAACGTTTTACGATTTTTTTGAATAGCGCTCTCATAAGCCAACATAGTTACTGTCTTAGTTTTTCCAACGCCACCTTTAAAATTCCTATTACATAAGTACTGCCCATTATATAAAACCTCCTACGTAGTATACGCTCATTAACTTGTCGATAGTATACCAGTAAACCGAGGCTGTAACTTTTGTATTAACCAGTTTATTTAAATTAAGTTTCTAGCCTAAAAAGTTATTATTTAGATATTTTCTATTACTATGTGGGCTTTAACATCATAATTGTTCTTATAATAATACTGTGTCATATGTCTCATATGCTTTGATCTCTCAAAATCTGAAAAAACAATTAACGATTTAATATCTGGATTTGCTTTTATAGTTTTTTTCTTGAACAGATCATTGAGTACAAAAGTCAATTATAGTAACTTCCTTTGCTAAAATCGAATGGATTTTTTTAGATTGATCTTTTGCTGGCAAATTATTTAAAGTTTTCTCATTAGTGGGTGTTTCAAATACAGAGCTATTCTTTTTTTTAGCCAGAGGAAATTTTGTCACATAATTTCAGTTCGAACTCAATTAAGTACAATTTTCTCGATTAGTCTGTCGATTTAATACCACATAATCTGAAGGCTCATAGATATAGCTAGAAGCAGTATTAACCCTATCATATTAAGATATGAATAGGGTTAATACTGCTTGTGTTATAGTGCTCTCACCGAAAAACTTTCAAAAAATTCGAAAATTCAAAAAAAGCTGACATTTTTAACTGAAGAAAAACGGTTACAATAAAAACGTAAAGAAAACGGTTACTAAAAACCGATGATAAAATAGGAGGAATAAACCAATGTCAGATAATCAGTACATTATGTCCATAGATCAAGGAACAACGAGTTCACGAGCAATTATTTATGATAAACAGTTAAACACGATCGGAAGTTCTCAAAAAGAAATTACTCAAATTTTTCCTGAAAGCGGTTGGGTAGAACATAATCCTAATGAAATCTGGAATTCAGTCCAGTCTGTCATTGCCGGCGCATTTATTGAATCCGGTGTCAAACCTCAGGAAATCGCAGGAATCGGGATTACTAACCAGCGTGAAACAACAATCGTCTGGGACAAAGAGACAGGACGGCCGATTTATAACGCAGTTGTCTGGCAGTCTCGTCAGTCAGCGCCTATCGCTGCAAAACTTTACGAGGCCGGGCATTCAGAAATGATTCACGAAAAAACGGGTCTGATCATTGACTCTTACTTCTCAGCGACGAAGATTCGCTGGATTCTTGACCATGTTGAAGGAGCTCAGGAACGAGCTGAAAATGGCGAATTACTGTTTGGAACAGTCGACACTTGGCTGGTATGGAAACTGACCGGGGGAGAATCGTTCGTAACAGATTATTCAAACGCCAGCCGCACGATGCTGTATAACATTCACAAACTGGAATGGGATCAGGAAATTCTGGACTTATTGAATATTCCACGTGCCATGATGCCCGAAGTTAGATCAAACTCGGAAATCTACGGAAACACAGCGAACTATCACTTCTATGGAGCTAACACACCTATTTCAGGGATGGCGGGAGACCAGCAGGCAGCATTATTTGGTCAGATGGCCTTTGAGCCGGGCATGGTCAAAAACACATATGGCACAGGTTCATTCATCGTCATGAACACAGGTGAAGAACCACAGTTGTCAGAAAATAACCTGCTGACTACGATAGGGTACGGTATCAATGGCAAGATCTATTATGCTCTGGAAGGAAGTATCTTTGTAGCTGGTTCATCTGTTCAGTGGCTGCGTGACGGACTGAAAATGATCGAGAATTCGTCTGATTCGGAAGCATTAGCTAAGAAATCTAAAAATGATAATGAAGTCTTCGTTGTTCCAGCCTTTACAGGTCTGGGTGCACCCTATTGGGATTCAGATGCTCGAGGATCTGTTTTCGGCTTGACACGAGGGACGACTAGAGAAGATTTCGTAAAAGCGACGCTGCAGTCTATTGCTTATCAGGCTCGTGATGTTATTGACACGATGAATAAAGACGCGGGAATCGACATTCCTCTCCTTAAAGTGGACGGTGGAGCAGCTAATAACGACTGGCTGCTGCAGTTCCAGGCAGATATCCTTGGAACTAAAGTGCAGCGGGCGCATAATCTGGAAACGACTGCACTTGGAGCTGCTTATCTTGCGGGTCTGGCTGTCGGTTACTGGGAAAGCATGGATGAAATAAAGAGTATGTACGAAGAAGGTGGCATGTTCGAACCGCAGATGCCTGAAGAAGAACGTCAGAAGCTTTACAAGAACTGGAAACTGGCAGTTAAAGCGACACAAGTCTTCAAGCCTGAAGAGTAGGACTAGCGTAGGAGGAAAAGAGTATGGTTTTCTCTCTTGAAAGAAGAAAACAAGATATAAACGTATTAAAAGAAGAAACATTGGATGTACTGATCATTGGTGGCGGGATCACGGGTGCTGGGTCTGCTTTGCAGGCCAGTGCTTCGGGTCTGAAAACAGGCCTGGTCGAGATGCAGGATTTTGCAGAAGGGACGTCTTCGCGCTCAACTAAACTCGTTCACGGCGGTCTGCGTTATTTGAAGAACTTTGATGTGGAAGTCGTAGCTGACACGGTTCAGGAACGGGCCGTGGTTCAGGGCATCGCTCCTCATATTCCAAAAGCGGACCCGATGATCTTACCCGTTTATGATGAGCCGGATTCAACGTTCTCCATGTTCTCTCTTAAAGTTGCCATGGATTTGTATGACCAGCTGGCTGGTGTGACTGGAACTGATTTTGCGAACTATACACTGACAAAAGAAGAAGTTCTGGAACGCGAACCGCAGCTGAACAGTGAAGGACTTTTAGGTGCCGGGGTCTATCTGGATTACCGGAACAATGATGCTCGCCTAGTAATAGAGAATATCAAGCGGGCAGCTGAAGACGGCGGACACATGGTCAGTCGCATGAAAGTAGTTGGAATCTTACATGATGACAACGGACGAGCTTCTGGAGCAGAAGTGGAAGACTTATTGACGGGTGAAACGATCAGAATCAATGCCCGTGTTGTCATGAATACGACCGGACCGTGGTCGGACACGATTCGTCAGATGGACGACAAGATCGATACGGCGCCTCAGATGCGTCCGACAAAAGGGGTTCATCTGGTCGTAGACAATAAGAAACTATTCGTTCCCCAGCCGACGTATTTCGATACAGGAAAACAGGACGGAAGAATGGTCTTCGTGATTCCTCGTGAGGAAAAAACGTATTTCGGGACGACTGATACTGACTATAAAGGTGACCTTTCAAATCCTACGGTGGAGCAGGAAGACGTTGATTACCTGCTGGACATCATCAATACAAGGTACCCGTCAGCAGATATTACGTTGAACGATATCGAGTCCAGCTGGGCCGGCTTGCGTCCATTGATTGCGGCAAATGGCGGGTCTGACTATAACGGGCAGAACAATCAGCTCATTACGGACGAAAGTCTTGATGATGTACTGTCCATCGTGGAGAAGTATCAGCAGGGAAGCGTTGAACGATATGAAGTCGCGGATGTACTGAAAAATATTAAAACAGCCAATGCGGAATCAGACACGAATCCTTCCACCCTTTCACGCGGCAGTTCGCTTGAGATCGATGAAGATGGACTGATTACCGTAGCCGGCGGGAAAATTACGGATTACCGTAAAATGGCCCTTGGAGCGGTTAAAGCAACAATCGATGTGCTGGAAAGAGACTTCAATCTGACTTACGAACTGATCGATTCGGCTCATTATCCAGTTTCTGGTGGAGACATCGATCCAGCTAAAGTCGACGAGGAGACAGAAGCTCTGGCTCAGTCTGGTGTTGAAAAAGGATTAACTGAATCTGAAGCAAGATACTTGGCTAATCTGTATGGATCAAACACTCCGGCGGTCTATGATTTACTTGAAGAAGTTGATCAGGTAGAGGGACTTACTCTCGCAGATACGCTCAGTCTGCATTACGCCATGCGTGAAGAAATGGCGCTGACCCCGAGCGATTTCCTGATCCGTCGAACAAATCACATGCTGTTTATGCGTGACACCTTAGACAGCATAATCGAACCTGTCATTTCTGAGATGGCTCGCTATAATGACTGGTCCGATGAAGTAAGACAACAGTACACGGAAGAGCTTGAAAAAGCAGTTGCTGAATCTGATTTGAAAACATTAAAGGGAGACGTGGATTAAATGACAGGGCAAACATTAACACTTTTCAGTGAATTTTTAGGAACAATGTTTCTGATTCTACTTGGTAATGGAGTTGTAGCGGCTGTTAGCTTGAAAAAAAGTAAAGCAGAAGGCGCTGGATGGGTAGCCATCACGATGGGGTGGGGGGCTGCTGTAACAATGGCGGTATACATCGCCGGTTTTATGGGTCCCGCTCATTTAAACCCTGCCGTGACACTTGGATTTGCAATAACTGGAGACTTGGCATGGGGAATGGTCATTCCTTTTATTCTGGCTCAGGTAGCTGGTGCAATTTTGGGAACGTTTGCGACTGGCGCAGAAATCCGAGACAACATATCTAATGTAATGTCTGAGGCTATTGGCACATTTGTTTTAGTGTTCGCTTTACTGGCTTTCGGTCAAAATGTCTTTACAGAAGGACTGAACCCACTAGTCGTTGGGGTGCTGATTCTGTCAATTGGACTATCATTAGGTGGCTCGACCGGATATGCGATCAACCCGGCACGTGATCTGGGCCCTAGAATTGCGCACCAGATTCTCCCACTGGCAAACAAAGGTGACTCTAAGTGGGAATATGCCTGGGTGCCAATTGTTGCACCAATGCTCGGCGCAGTAGCAGCAGCATTGCTGTATCTGGTCATCGTATAATCTGAGACACTAAATAAATACTTTACGCCTGACGGAACAACGATCGAGTTGTCGATGTCAGGCGTTTTTTCTGTATTGAAGAAGATGATGAAGTCAGAGTATGAAATGAATAGCTGCTATGTAAAAAAAACGTCACAAATACTAATAAAAAATAAGTATAAAAGTTGACAAACGGCATCATACCTTATATGATTTAAGATGTCGAAATAATTAAAAGAACGAATCAAGGTTAAGCAGTGAAAGTGCTTTTCCGCTCAGAGTAGCAGTCTATGCTGAATTGGAGTGGATCAGGCGCTTTTTTTTGTGAATAAATAAGGGGAAGGATAGATAGTATGGCTATAGAATTTGATACGATTGCGGCAATTTCTACCCCACCTGGAGAAGGCGGGATTGGGATCGTCCGAATCAGTGGAGATGAAGCGCTGGAGATTGCAGACAGGATCTATCAGCTTGGCAGCAAGAATCTGAAGGAACAGGCGTCGCATACGATTCATTACGGCCGAGTCGTCAATCCTAAAACAGCTGAACCAATCGATGAAGTTATGGTGTCGATCATGCGGGCACCCAAGACCTATACAAGAGAAGATGTTGTTGAAATAAATACGCATGGGGGTATCGTCTCCGTCAATAAAGTTCTGGAAACCGTATTGAGCAACGGGGCGCGTCTGGCAGAGCCGGGAGAATTCACTAAACGGGCCTTCTTGAATGGCCGGATCGACCTCTCACAGGCTGAAGCCGTGATGGATGTCATCCGTGCCAAGACTGACAAGGCTATGCATATGGCCGTCACTCAACTGGACGGAAACCTGTCCCGGCTGATCAGAAACTTGAGGCAGGAAATTCTTAATACATTAGCTCAGGTGGAAGTCAATATCGACTATCCTGAATACGATGATGTAGAAGAAATGACCTCCAAGCTGCTGGTCGAGAAAGCAGCACAGGTCAAAGCGCAGGTCGAATCTCTACTGGAAACAGCGAGTCAGGGAAAGATATTGAGAGAAGGTCTGGCTACCGCAATCATCGGGCGACCTAACGTCGGGAAATCAAGTCTGTTGAATGTCCTGCTTAAAGAAGAGAAGGCAATTGTTACTGAAATCGCCGGAACGACGCGAGACGTCATAGAAGAATATGTCAGTGTTAAAGGCGTACCACTACGATTGATTGATACAGCCGGTATTCGCGAAACAGAAGATATTGTTGAGCGCATCGGTGTGGAGCGAAGCCGTAAAGCATTGAGCGATGCGGATCTCGTTTTGCTGGTGTTCAACCAAAACGAACCACTGACGCCAGAAGACAAGCTGCTGCTTGAAGCCACTGAAGGGCACCACCGGATCATTATTTTAAATAAAATGGATCTTGAGAATAAGCTGGATCTGAATGAGCTGAAAACGCTGGTCGATCCGTCCAATATCGTCTACACGTCCATAGTGACGCAGGCAGGACTGACCGAGCTGGAAGGCAAGATAGCGGATCTCTTCTTTGCCGGAAACACCGGTGAGAAGGATGCGACATATGTATCGAATATCCGCCATATCGCTCTTTTGAATGATACGATCGAAGCATTTGATGATGTCATCGAAGGCATCGAAACAGGGATGCCGGTGGATCTGGTACAGATCGATATGACGCGTGCATGGGATCTGCTCGGTGAAATCACTGGAGACAGCGTACAGGACGAGCTGATCACTCAGCTCTTCAGCCAGTTCTGTTTAGGAAAATAACGACTAACTAAATTGACATGAATTTAAAAAGACTGATAAATAGAAAGGAATCATGCGATGCAAACTTACGAAGCAGGACACTACGATGTCGTTGTTGTTGGTGCTGGACATGCAGGATCTGAAGCTGCGCTAGCCTCCGCTCGAATGGGTGCCAGAACTCTACTGATCACCATCAATCTGGATATGGTTGCCCATATGCCTTGTAACCCATCAATCGGTGGACCGGCAAAAGGAATCGTAGTAAGAGAAATCGATGCCCTCGGTGGCGAAATGGGACGCAACACGGATAAGACCTATATTCAGATGCGTATGCTCAATACTGCAAAAGGTCCAGCCGTCCGAGCACTTAGAGCCCAATCCGATAAATATCTGTACTCTAACGAAATGAAGAAAACCATCGAACGGACACCTAACCTTGACTTGAAGCAAGGGATCGTCGATGAACTGATTGTCGAAAATGATGTGATCAAAGGTGTGAAGACCAATGCTGGAGCGATTTATCGTTCGGATGCTGTGGTACTCACTGCCGGAACGTCTTCACGTGGGGAAATCATTATTGGTGAACTGAAATACTCATCAGGTCCGAACAACACACAGCCTTCCGTCAAGCTATCTGAAAATCTGCTTGAGCTTGGCTTTGAACTGGACCGTTTTAAAACCGGTACGCCACCGCGTATCCACAAGTCATCGATCGACTACACGGTAACAGAAGAACAGCCTGGAGATGCTGAGCCGAACCATTTCAGCTTTGAAACACCTGACGAAGATTATCTTAAGGAACAGGTCTCTTGCTGGCTGACTTATACTAGTACCGTGTCTCATGACATCATCCGAGAAAATCTTCACCGCGCACCAATGTTCACTGGTATCGTTGAAGGAGTAGGCGCCCGTTACTGCCCGTCCATTGAAGACAAAGTGGTCCGTTTCAGTGACAAGCCGCGCCATCAGCTTTTCCTGGAACCGGAAGGCGCAAACACGGATGAAATTTACGTTCAAGGTCTGTCCTCTTCTCTTCCAGAAGATGTGCAGCTGGCCGTGCTGCGTTCCGTCGAAGGGCTAGAGAATGCTCAGATGATGCGTACCGGTTATGCCATTGAGTACGATGTCATCAAACCATATCAATTGCGTCCATCTCTTGAAACTAAGCGCATCAGCGGCCTGTTTACTGCCGGCCAGATGAATGGAACATCTGGATACGAAGAAGCTGGTGGACAAGGTCTGATTGCCGGTATCAATGCAGCTCGTCTGGTAAAAGGTGAAGAAGCCTACGTACCTAAGCGTAATGAAGCTTATATTGGAGTTATGATCGATGATCTGGTCACTAAAGGAACTAATGAGCCATATCGTCTGTTGACTTCACGCGCAGAATACCGTCTGCTTTTACGTCATGACAACGCTGATTTCCGACTGTCTGAAAAAGGATACGAACTCGGGCTGCTAAGCAAAGAACGCTACGAGGCCTTCATGCTGAAGAAAAAACAGACTGAAAATGAATTGGCTCGTCTGAAAACGATACGTGTAAAACCGAGCGAAGTGGCAGACCACCTTGAAGAAAAAGGTGAACCACAGCTCAAAGACGGCATGCTGGTCTACGACTTCCTGAAACGTCCTTATGTTAAATATGATGACATTCTCAGCTTTGCTCCGACTGAAGAGGCACTGCCGAAACACGTCAAAGAACAAGTTGAAATTTTCATCAAGTACGAAGGCTATATCAATAAAGCGATCCGAAAAGCGGATAAAGTTAAGCGAATGGAAAACAAACGTATTCCAGAAGGCATTGACTACACAGCGATCAATGGCCTCGCCACTGAAGCTAAAGAAAAGCTGACGAAAATTCAACCTGAAACGATTGCCCAAGCCAGTCGTATCAGTGGTGTGAATCCTTCAGACATCTCTATTCTGATGGTCTACGTCGAACAAGGGGACATCCAGAAGGTCAACGCCTCATAATAAAATAATAAAAAAACACATTCTCCGGACATGATTCGTCAAACGAATTAGACCTGTTCGGGAGAATGTGTTTTTTAGTTGATAGACCGACTAACAAAGGTGGATCAGATTGTCGATAAATGAATTTGAGTTAGTAGTATACTAAGTGAGTCGTTCGTTCTAATCTTGCCAAGAACAAATCTGAAGATGAAAAGACGCTTCAGAAACTATAAACTATATTTGGAAAAGTATTGATTGCTGGATTTTATCTTAGAACATATTAGGTCAGAACATTGTCCGGTGCAGTCTGTCAATATATTCTTACGTTTGAATTTACCCAAAATTTTATGATTTCCTGAACGGTGACAAAAGCCCGAGGTATACACATGTGGAAAACATGGTATCCTCGGGCTTTTGAGCAGTCCACAGCTTAAATCTGTGGACTAATTTCAT
>NZ_BAAGIQ010000071.1:0-10795 GCF_054658175.1 Alkalibacterium sp. s-m-28 | reverse complement strand
TGTTGTTATGGTGACTACATTTTACCAAAGAGAGGTGTCTTTTTGTGTGTTTTTTGATAATTATTTATAAGAAGTTTCAATAACCGCAAGGGTTAAACCTGGATATTCAACTGCAAAACTTGAGTTATTTAATGTCAAAGTTTCTTTGTACTTTCTTTCCTGCATTCTGTTCATCCTCTCTTTTACTTCCTTATTGTAACTATTTAGCACAGTAAAAACAATTTTAATGCAAAAAAAACAGTCAGATGGGGGTTATCCATCTGACTGAGGTAAGGGAACACATTAAGAATGAGCAGCGCTGAGCTGAGGATAGACCTCTTCTACTGTTCTTTCCGGATCAATGACAATATACAATTTATCATTCTGGTCCATAGATGACTGATATGCATTATCGTGTCCATCAGTGTCCATTGCTTTATATGGGAAATAGATGCGGTCTTTTTCGACTGCCATTCTCTTTTCCCCATTTAAACGGTCACGATATAAAATATCCATCATTTCGATATCCTGAAACTGCCTGACTCGGGCGAACATGCCTGCTTCCAATCCACCTTTGTTGATATCATCTGAATTGACACTGTCAGCTTCGTGAGCAATCTCAATCTTAAGTGATTCACAAGGATGGATCTGCTGAAATTCGTCACCAATTCGTCCAAAACTCGTGGTAACCTGCTTGATCCATAAGTCCCCGATATGTTCACGGCGAACTGTCCAGGTTTCACCGTTACGGAAAACAAAGCGTAAAGCATTCATTACTTTTTTCATAACATTCTCTCCTACCTTTCTTCATGTGAACAGTTTAACAAATTAACTTTGCAAAGGGAAGCTTTTTCCTAAATATATTTGTGTCTTTTTTATGAATATTGTGCTTTATTGAACAAATTGCATTTGACTAGTCCGACCTGATTGTTTTTCTCGATTTAATCTGTCTTTTCAATGCTAGAAAACCTTATGTGCTGTTGAATGGGTCATATACAGTTTTTTGGTCCATTGGATAAAATTTCTGGTGTTCGTATGTGCCATAAAAGATTTTATGCACCATTCGCCGCTCGTAGTTTTAACCGAATAGACCATATACCATGTTATGGTCCATTCCCGTTAGTAATTGGTAGAAAGTAGATACGCCATGTCCCTTTAATATTTTTTAGAGTTCTTTATAAGGAAAAACCAGCTGAGTGATCAGCTGGTTTCCGATGAACATGCAAAGAGCATGCCGAATATATAAACTCGGCACGCTCTTAGTTACTACGTTCATTTGTTGCTTTACGATACGCTTAATTCATTAACTGCAAGAATCGCATGAGCAATTTCTGTCGGAGTGATTTCCGGATCCAAGTTCTCCATCGTTTCTCCATCAGCTGTAGCCAGCTCTCCAATTTCAAGCAGTTCATCAAATGATTTGCCATCCAGATGCATCTCTTCAAGAGTAGTCGGCATGTCTATTGCTTTAAAGAAATCGATATATTTCTTGATCTCTTCCCCTGACTTTCTTTCAAGCACAAGCTGGACCAGGACACCGTATGCGACTTTCTGACCATGAGTCAGGTAGTGGATATCCCCATCTACTGCAGTAAACCCATTATGAATCGCGTGTGCACCGGCCAGTCCACCGTTTTCAAAACCAAGGCCGGAGAGTAGTGTATTCGCTTCTACAATCGCATCAACTTGCGGGGTAACGAGCTGTTCTTTAACAGCGTTGTAAGCCGCTAATCCATGAGTAAATAGTACCTCTTCAGCCATTTCAGCTATTGCCTTAGCTGCAAATGTCGTCTTTCCGCCTGCCATTGTATCGCTGTTCCGCTTCATGGCCGCTTTAACTTCGACCAATGTCGCCATAGCGTCCGACATTCCTGATGCAAATAAATGCAGGGGAGCCTTGACTACAATTCCTGTGTCGATTAGA
Source organism: Alkalibacterium sp. s-m-28 (assembly GCF_054658175.1). NCBI lineage: Bacteria > Bacillati > Bacillota > Bacilli > Lactobacillales > Carnobacteriaceae > Alkalibacterium > Alkalibacterium sp. s-m-28. The sequence continues at coordinate 8,892 of NZ_BAAGIQ010000071.1, read as the reverse complement.
ACCAGATCAGGATTTTTATCGTAGAACTTGTACCCTTCAAAAACACCATCATCCGAATAAATAACGGATAATGCACTTGTGGGGGCATCAGTTGAAGCTGTAGTTGGTACAATGATGACCGGTACTTCTAGTCCATCGGAAACGGCTTTAGCGGTATCATGAGTTTTACCGCCTCCGACACCGATGACTGCATCCACATTCTGTTCTTTTCCAGCTTCAATCAGACGCTCGATTTCTTTGGTCGATGATTCCCCGTTAAACTGTTCGAAATGATACTTACTATCGGATTCACTGAAACTTTCTTCTACCATATCCTTAGTAATATCCCACACGACCTCATCAGAAATCAGCAGAGACTGTTTTCCGATACTTTCAACCTCTTTACCGAGTTCCTTGATGACACCATTTCCCTGAATGTAACGACTTGGCGACTTGAATATATACTTCTGCATACACTTGCTCCTTCCTTATTTGCTTTCAATTTCATTCTAACACATTCCAGGTTCCGAAAACAAAAAATAACCCTTGAACAAATGCAAAATAATTAAAAACTTCAATTAATGTGTAGGCGTTGAATGTATTCTAATAGTGCACTATTGTAAAAGAATACAGGAAGGCATAGTCTATCGACACCCTGCCTTCCTGTTTGATTTTAAAACTTGTAGTGGATCGATTCTTTATACTCGCTGATGAGCTTCTGATTGAGTTCATCTCCACCGTCCAGATTTGCACTGTAAAAAATTGGTGGTTTTTCCATACCGTTTGCTTTCAGTTTTTTCACAGTTTCAACAATCAGCGTATTGGCTACCAGTGCACCGATTACCGTAGAAGATGGACCTACCCGCATATCAAGACCTTCTATCTCGCACATCCCGTCACCTCTATGCCCGTGATTATCTATAACGATATCACTATATTCAAAGAGATTCTTGCCGGACGGGTGGCGGGAATCGACTGATTTTGAATAAGTGAGATTGGTCAGCCCAATGGTCGTCACGCCTTTATTCTGAGCTTCCATTGCCAGTTCGATCGTCACAGGGTTTCGTCCTGAGACCGAATGAACTATCAGGACGTCCCCTTCTTTGAATGGTGTCTTCTCAGCGAGAGCAGTCCCGTAACCCACCAGTCGTTCCATTTTGCTTGTATGGGTAATAGGCTGGACATCCAGGAGGACACTTTCTCCAAAAATAGGATTGATCGTCATCAGTCCTCCGGCTCTATAATAGAGTTCCTGAGTCAGTATGCCGGCATGACTGGCACCAAACGCAAAGATCGACTGCTTATTTTCAACTGCCTTGACCAGACAGTCCACTGCTTTGAGTATAGACGCTTGTTCTTTTTTTTCAACTGTGTCGATCAGCTGTTTAATTCCTTCAAAATAATCAAAAGTCATTTAAAACACTCCTGACAGAAGTTGTGCAAGCCAGCTGGCTAGTGGGCCGAATAAGGAGAAGTCGTTACCTCCGAAAATCAGCATCCAGTTTCGAATCGTCGTTTCATAGATGATTACCGAAATACCCATCAGTCCTACCATAACGACTGCACCGACAACTGTACCTATGATGGCTCCTCTTAAGCCCCCCTGACCTTCTCCCACGACTGCTGCTCCACCCATTTCAAAGAAGGAAGTAACAACCAGAGGAATAAGAATAACCCCGAACAAGTTCGTCGTATTGGCAATCAGAATCATAATTGTTGAAGTGATCATGGCCACGATGAAGCCGATGATGACTGCATTGGGTTTATAGTTGAACAGGATAGGCACATCGAAAGCAGGGACAGCTCCTGGAATGACTTTGTCGGAAATTCCCTGGAAAGCTGGAACGATCTGGTTGATCAGCATACGAACCCCCTGCAGCATAATGATCAGGCCGGCACCAAACGTGATCCCCTGAGTAACTGCTGTAAAGAAGGCATTATCTCCTTCAGCAACAATTTCAGGTGCAGCAAATGACATGATGACATACATGATGAAAATAACGATAGCACCCATGACTGAAATCTCACGGAAGAACGACAGACTCTTTGGTACGTTGAGTGATTCTGTTGAACGTTCCTTGTTTCCGACTCGCTTGGCAACGAAACCGGAAATGATACTCAAGATGCCGGTAGGGTGGCCGATAAGAAATGATTCATCTCCGGTAACGTCCCAGATATAGCGTCTCATGATCCATGGCATGAATGACCAGTATGAGGCAGACAGGATAGCCCCAAATAAAATGAGAGCAAGTCCAGTCAGACCGCCTTCAACACCTGCAGCTACAAAAATAAATGGGAACCACCAGAGCATGTGACCAGTAAGAAATATAGTCTTGACCGGAGTGAAGCGGGCAATCAGCAGATGAATGATCAGCCCAAGAAACATCGCCAGACCGATTTCCCCTCCGAAATCAGCGATGAATGTGACATCACTGAGTCCCTCGCCTACTTCTACCCCTTCAGCAATCGTCTGCTGGAAAGCATCATTGATTGGAATGATTGTTCCTACGATGAGACCGACCCCTGTATCCAGAATCAGCATACCGAAAGCAGCTGACAGGGATCCCTTAACAATATCTGCTATATTTTTCCGCTGAATGATAAGACCTATAGCAGCAATAAGACCCAGGAGAACAGGTGGGTTCCTGAGTATATAGTTAGTAATAAAATCTAAAATACCTTGCATGATAAGTCAGTCCTTTTTTAGTTAGATTAGGATCGTTTAATGATATAATCCGTCATAAGGTGATCCTTTCCCCCTTACCTACCTAATCATGTTTACTCTTTAGTGGACAGGAAATCATCAAGCGCTTTTCCTACCTCTTCTTTATCCATATACCTCTGGATCGGATATACCGGTGATTTGGTAGATCCTTTCAATTCGTCTCCTAACTCCTGACTAGTAAATACGGCATCCGCTCCAGTCCCTTTTGCCGAACTTAGATCAGTATTCTCCACTTCACAGTCTATTCCTCTTTCTTTCGCCGCTTTTTCAATTGACATTTTCAGTACCATTGACGAGCCTACACCGAATCCGCATACCGCTAAAAATTTGTACATGTTCACTAATTCCCTTCTTCTATTAATTGTCTGATTTTCTCTAAATCTCCTTGTAAAACGATCTCATATTTCTCGTCATCCATCAGCAGCTCTGACACTTCGGACAGAGCATCCAGGTGAGCAGATGCATCAACAGCAGCCAGGACCAGAAACACTTTAACTTCATTTCCTTTCAGATCTACCGGTTCCTCAAGAGTCAGCAGTGACATGCCGACTTCATTCACGCCTGTGCCAGCCTGAGCATGAGGAAGAGCAAAATAATCCTTGAGCACAATATAGGGTCCGTTCTTTTCAACACTATCGATCATCGCTTCTACATAACTATCATCAATCACCCCTTTATTCAGTAACGGCCGGGCAGCTACAGTGATCGCCTCTTCCCAGTTATCGACAGATGTCTTATGCTGCATCGTTTCTTCCGATAAATATTGTTTTAACATGCACCCCTACTCCTTTAATTAATGATAATGAGCTAAATAGCGGGAAATGTCCTGATCAGACTTACTGTGAAACAGCTTTTCAATGTCTGTTCTTGATTCCATCACAGCATATAACTGCTCGATAATCAGACTGATATGCTGAATATCTTCCTTAGTTACACTGACCAGTACAATTACGTCAACCCGATCACCGCCCCAATTTATTTTTCTGTCATTGATAAGCACTGAAAGCTGAGTTTCCTTGACAAATGAAGGATCTCCGTGTGGTATCGCAATGCCTGTCTCAAAAGCAGTAGAGGACATCTCTTCCCGGTCAAACACCGATTTGACATATGCATCAGTGACTTTCCCGGCTTCCACCAATGGATCAGTTAATGTCCTAATCGCGTCTTCCATAGAAAGCACATGACCCCTTGTAATACTTAAACGCCTGCTGAGAGAATCGACGAGTGGGTGTTCCTGGCTCAGTCCCTCATGTCTACTAGACAATACATAGGAACTTGAGAAAAGCTCAGTCATTTTATTCATGACATCCCTAAGCTCTGCATCAGTCGGAATGGATGAAAGAGGAATAACTGGCGGCTCGTCGATCGACAGCGGAACAGTTGAAATAATCAGATCTACTTTTTTCAGATCCATCTGCCCGATCTGATCTTCTGCAATGACTTCATAAATATGGACGCTCGGGAGAAACTGCTTGATTCGTCTTTCAAGGATTTCGGTCGTCAGCAGTCCAGTCTGACTGATAATCAATATCTTTCTGATATCTCGTTTCCGTTCCAGGGCAGACTGGAAATGAATCATCAAGAAGGCAATTTCATCTTCCGGAATACGTCTGCCGAGTTCTCTTTCCAGATCCAGAACAGCATACCAGGTCAGGTGAAACATCATGGAATACTGTTTCTTGATTTCTCGAATGTAAGGATTCTGTAAGGCGATCCCGTTTTTCAGCCTGAAGAACATGGGGATAATATGATGCAGGAGTCCATTTAAAAGCTGCTCGTCTTCACTCAAGTCTTCATTGATCATCCCGCTTACTTTTGAAACGAGTTCGCTCACAAGCGTCTGGTAGTAGGAATGTGTATCAATTGAATGAATATTTTTAAGTCCATTCGCTATAAGACAGTCATTAATATAAAGACGATCTTCAGTTGACAGACACTCCTTGGTCTGCTGCTCCAGTCTCGCAGCCAGATCATTTGCAATATAGTAGGTGTCCAGGCTGGTCACTCTCTCGAAGATATAACCGGAAGACTCTTTATGATGGTGACCCAGTATTATCCGATACATTAATACGATCAGATTTTCGAATAATTTAACACGGTAGTAATCAGCAAGCTGATAGGCGGTACCGATCTGTTCCACTTCATTTTGAATAATTTCAATATATTCATACAACACATTCAGTTCATCTTCAATAAAACCACCGTAGCTTCTCAAAGAAATAGGGGGATGACCAGAATGGTTCTCATATTTCAGAGAAAGATACCAGCCCCACAGAGCCTGATGGGTTCGTTCGTCTGTCAGTGAACTACCCACCACTTAAATCCTCCGGATTTTGAAGTGGGGGCTTCCTACGAACTCCATTCTTGTCTGCACAGGTTTCATGCAGACAGAGGAATCGGATATGGGTAGGCTCAAAAGGCAGTCCCTGCCTCATAGGTTTTCTTTTACTTGGCTAACGCCAAGGAATACTCAGTAGGCTTGGTTGTCGCCTATATAGACTTGGTTATCGTCTATATATAAAGTATACCAAATGAGAATGACATTAACCACTTCAAGCTATCGCTTGACCGAAATTCATCTCCCACTTTCACTGGTGCTTCGCACCCATACGCTTAGAAGTGGGAGACTTCTTTCGGAATTACGTTAAAATAGTCCCGTCGTTGTTTGAACTGAGAAGATCTTCACCTTGCAGAAAGTCCTGCCTGATCTGTCTGATATCCTTTACGATAGTCGCTCTGCTTACAAAATAATGTTCAGCCAGCTCATGGTAGGACACCCGGTTTCCTTCAAGCAAGTTTCTGATTATTTCAAACTGTCGGTCAGCGGGATCCAGATCAATTCTTGTTCCTCTGCTGATAGCGGTTAAGCAGGACAGTTTGTCTGAATGGCTGCCGATCAGTCGGATACCTGCGCCTGGACGTCTTTCCAGAACGAGTGATGTATTCTGTATTAAATCATCCAGTTCCTTAAGATAAGCATGAATCGTACGTGCAGAAACACCCAGTCTATCAGCTAGAAAGGCAGCTGATCTGAACTGTTCATTCTCAATCAGCATACCTAGAAGCTTCTGTTTATTTTTGATCGTCACGATTCTCTCACCTCCTCTCTACAGGTCAATTATATCACTTTTATGTAAGCCCTAACATCTACTCTTTCTCATCAGGCAATGTTGAAGAAAAGTATACACCTCTTTATATCCCGCACTTACTTTCTAACAATTAGATTGCTAAATATGACCGCTAGGAGTATGATTTAGACACATTATATGACAGAGTAAAGTCTGTCGATCTGGAGGCCTTATCATGAATAGAACCCGTTTTCTTGCACGTTTCAGACAAAGGAGCATGGCTGTATTCGGACGATTTCCACTATCAATTTTCTTTCTAGCTGTGACTACTCTGATAGTTATGGCTGATATCCAGCTTACTCGGACATCCTTGACAAGAGAAGCCTTTTCTGCCGGACTGGGTGCTCTTTTTCTAGCATGCGGGCAGTTGTGGAACGAAAAGAATGAGCGGCAGAAAACCCGTTCATCCTGGCTTATACTACTGGTTTCTGCTCTATCAGCCTTTCTTTACTATATATATCTAAGGCAAATCAACTTTGCATCTGATCAGTCAGCGATGATCAGGACGATCGTAGTCATCTTCATAGCCAGTGTTATGCTGATTACGATCCCGACAAGTCGCAGAGCATATACCTTTTCACAGTCCCTGATTGCTTATATACGGACATTTTTCAGTAGTCTGCTTCTAGCTGTTGTCTTTTACATTGGCGTAGCAGCAATTCTGGCAACATTCAGTACACTTTTCACTCAGCTGAGCTTTGAATGGTACAGTCATTCAGCTGCCATTATTTTCCTGTTTTTTGCTCCTGTGTATTTTCTATCCGGTATTCCGGAATTCTTTAGAGACAAAAATGATCAGACAGTAATAGAAGCCATCAGTCGACCAAAAATTTTAGCTGTTCTGGTAGACTTCATAGTCGTCCCTCTGATCCTTATTTTCTCGGCATTACTTATTGCCTATATCGGTGCAAACATTACTGGAGAATTCTGGCTGGACAGTCTGATCGAACCTATGCTGATCAGCTACGTAGCTGTCGGATTCATTACGCTCTTTTTAACTGAGCAGTCCACGAAGCAGTGGGTCCGTCTGTTCAACCGATACTTTCCATACCTGCTGCTGGTCATTGCTGTTTTTCAGAGTATCTCTTCATCTATAAAATCCTTTCAGCTTGGACTGACGCATGGCAGATATTTCGTTCTTCTATTTGGTTTATTTGCAATCAGTGGCGTGATAATATACGGTTTCTTTAAATCAGCTTCCCGATATATTCCTCTTATATTGATCGCATTAGGAATCGTGTCCATCCTTCCTTTTATCGACTCGGTATCTATTGGGACAGCGAGTCAGATCAGACAGGTTGAGGACATTATTCAAGCGGATGATTTTGATGATAACGGGCGGATCAGCTCTGAAGACCCATTTTCACATGAAGAAAAAATCCAGTTGAGCTACAGTTTTAATTACTTGAATAATATCAATGAACTAAACCGTTTGGACTGGCTGCCTGAGCGCTTTGACTATTATAATAATTTCCAGGCAGTATTTGGCTTTGACCCATATTATTTTGCCAATCATAACTCAGAGAATGGTGAGTGGTCCCCGGTAGAAACTGAATATGCCTATGTGGAGCTTGACAATGAACAGCCTGTAACTTTTTCAGTAGCGGGCATGGACGACATGGTCTACTTTTCTGTCTACCAGTCCGAAGGGTTTAACGAAGAGACACGGATTGATCTGAATCAGGAGAACGCAGAACTGATCATTCAGCACGATGATGAGATGTTCAGCCTGGAGCTGGAAGAAAATGATGAAGTAATCATGGTATTTGATTTAAGTTTCCTTCAGGAAGATATTTATGATTTACAAGGAATGAGCCAGTCCCGACCCCTAGAAGACTTGACGTTTGTTGAGGAAAACGAGGAAGTTGTCATAACTTTAATTGTCAACAGATTTGAAATTGACAGAAATGCATTTTACGGTGGTGACTTTACGGTGCTGCTGGATTACAAATAAGCTGGTCAAATAGGAAGCATTTTCATACGGTTTGAGGTAAACTGGATTTAGTAAAATTAATTGGAGGAATGCAGAACATGTCAAAAGAAACATTCACATTTCATAATGGAGTTACCATCCCAAGTATAGGATTCGGTACGTGGCAAATACCAAATGAAGAAGCATATGATGCAGTCACCATGGCACTGAAGAACGGCTATACTCACATCGATACTGCTTTAGCTTATCATAATGAAGAAAATGTCGGAAAGGCTATCAGAGATTTCGACATTGCCCGTGAAGATGTCTTTGTTACGAGTAAACTCCCCGCCGAACGTAAGGGATATCAGGAAACACTTGATGCGTTTGAAGAAACAATGAACAATCTGGGGCTGGACTACTTGGACCTCTATCTCATTCATGCCCCATGGCCTTGGAGTGAGAAAGGCACAGATTATACCGAGGGCAATATAGAGTCATGGAAAGCAATGGAAAAACTGTATAATGACGGTAAAATCAGAGCGATTGGTGTCTCGAACTTTGAAATCAGTGATCTTCAGGCTATTCTTGATAACTGTGGTATCGTTCCTATGGCCAACCAGATCCCTTACTATATCGGGCGCGACCAGAAAGATCTTGTCTCTTTCTGTAAAGAACATGATATCGTAGTGGAAGCTTATTCACCATTAGCTACCGGTCAGCTTCTGGACAGCCCTGAACTGAAGGAGCTGGCTGATAAATATGGTGTGACGACAGCACAGCTGGCAATCCGCTACTGTCTGGACAAAGACACACTGCCACTGCCAAAATCAACGCATGAAGAGCGCATCATTGAAAACAAGCAGGTGGATTTTGTTATCTCCGAAGAAGACTTAGCTGTTCTTGATAAGATGGAAGATGTAAGAAACTAAGCATAAATTCAACAGATCTGAATCAGCCGCTGACTGAATTGTCGGCGGTTTTCTCTGCATCATCCCCCCTACCTGATTTACATCATAATTAACTCAAGTTTTGCAGTTAAAAAATAGCCTTTGACCCTTGGTGTCATTGACTTGGTACCGATTATTATGCCGCTTTTGATATTTGATTCAGCTGATTTTCTTTTAAAAATGGCTTGAAGAGTTCCG
>NZ_BAAGIQ010000070.1:0-10906 GCF_054658175.1 Alkalibacterium sp. s-m-28 | reverse complement strand
AAAGAATCGTTCGCACCTGGTTAAGTGAAAGAGAGTACAAAAAGACTAATCCACAACTGAATAACCCTAAAAATTTCTGGAAAAAGTCATCCCTTGCGCCAGCAATTGACTTTTTTGGAAATTTTAATGAAAACTACTTGTGATAAAAGTAACAACCTATAAAACCTATTTATTCTAAGTTTTATGCAACACTAGTGAAGAAAAATATTAACTCAACTAAAAGTATTGGCCATTTTATCTCTATTGAAACCTTGATAAGGTCGTATAATCCTATTTCCATATAACTCTCCTGCTTCCTCATTTTAATATGTTACAGTAGACGTTAACCATTATTTAACGCACACTTCTTGCTAATGGGTTTAATATGTATTCCTTTTGTTCAATAATGAACTTAATTAGTTTAACACAAAAAAGCTGAAATAACCCTATGAGTGTAACGGATTATTTCAGCTTTAGATTTACGTCTTAATTACCTGAATATCATTCCACCATCTGATATGATAGACTGTCCAGTAATATAGTTTGATTCATCTGATGCCAGGAAAGAAACGAGGTTCGCTACATCTTCAGGTTCCTGTGTGCGACCTAAAGCAATATCTTGAGCGTATTGCTCAAATGCTTCACCTTTTTCTGTTCCCATGTGTTCCATCATTTTTTCGTCTAATCTGTCCCACATTGATGTTCCTGCGATTCCGGGACAATAGGCATTAACAGTGATTTTATCTGGTGCAAGTTCCTTAGCCGCGGCCTGTGTCAGACCCTTAACCGCAAATTTTGAAGCAGTATAAGGAGAGAGCATTTCGAATCCTTCTTGACCCGCGATACTACAGGCATTAATTATTTTTCCGCCTTCGCCTTGTTCTTTTAGCTGTCTGGCAGCTGCCTGTATTCCATAAATAACCCCTTTTACATTGACATCAAGGACCATGTCGACCGAATCCGGTTCAACTTCAACAATTGGAGCGACGTCTCCTTCGATACCAGCGTTATTGATAAAAACGTCCAGTCGCCCAAATGTATCGACGGAATGCTTGACTAAATTCGTCTGATCTTCAGGTCTAGAGACATTACCTTTAAAAGTCGACACCTCAAGGTTATTAGACTTAAACTCTTCTCCTACTTTCTCAAGTGCAGATTCATCCATGTCACTGATCACGACTTTAAAGCCATCTTCTGCGAGTCTCTTTGCGATTCCTTTTCCTAAGCCTTGAGCTCCACCAGTTATAATTGCTACTTTATCTTTTGCCATTTAGAAGACCCTCCTGTTAGGTTCTTATGCTTAGCTGACCACCGACTCTGATGTCACCTCTTTCTTATTTTATCTGTGAACTACCCACCACTTAAATCCTCCGGATTTTGAAGTGGGGGCTTCCTACGAACTCCATTCTTGTCTGCACAGGTTTCATGCAGACAGAGGAATCGGATATGGGTAGGCTCAAAAGGCAGTCCCTGCCTCATAGGTTTTCTTTTACTTGGCTAACGCCAAGGAATACTCAGTAGGCTTGGTTGTCGCCTATATAGACTTGGTTATCGTCTATATATAAAGTATACCAAATGAGAATGACATTAACCACTTCAAGCTATCGCTTGACCGAAATTCATCTCCCACTTTCACTGGTGCTTCGCACCCATACGCTTAGAAGTGGGAGACTTCTTTCGGAATTACGTTAAACCCAACTTACCACTAATTTTGTTTGATTCCAAGAGAAAGCGTTTTTTACAACTGGAGCATAATGACTCTTAGTTAAAAATATGTTACCCTTGCGAAAGTAAAGCCGTAGTATAAGGATAAATCTTAACAATGGGAATTGGAAAGGAAGACAGGTACTTGAATTATAGTCTGATAATATATTGAGAAACTGGACCCCCGATGAACTTAAGGATAACATCCAGGCTCACTTTCTCATTTCTAGTATTCTGATTGTTCTGAGCCACTTCCTGAGCGGGTTCTGGACACAGGAACTAGGTCTATATTACATTCTTTCTCTTCCTGTAATAATAATGGCTAACATGCTGGGAGAAATAATATATTCGAAAATTCAAGTTGAAAAGTTCAAGACTATTGTGCTAATTATTATCCTCCTATTGGGTCTGTTTATGCTTGCCAGCCTGATTTGAAAATAATTTAAGCCAATCTTGTCCTGCCTGATCTTTCACACCTTTATCACAATTTTTCAGGCATTTTATTTCTAATTTCCAGAGTGGATGTCGGGGCCGTACTTCTGTGGTATGATAGAAAAGATGAAAATAAAGGATGTGTTGGAAGGAGCCACAATGTCTGTGATTGTTTTAGCAGGGATGATTGGAGCTGGAAAAAGTACATATACCACTCTAATCTCAGAAGAATTAGATAGTACGGCGTTTTATGAGCAGGTAAAAGATAATGCGATTCTGGAGAAGTTTTATGACAACCCGAAAAGATGGGCATTTTCTTTGCAGATTTTCTTTCTGAATACACGTTTCAGAAGCATCAAGCAGGCTCTGGTGCATCGCCATAATGTACTGGACCGTTCGATCTATGAAGATGCCTTATTTACTCGCATCAACTTCGAACAAGGGAATATGAGTGAAGCGGAAATGTCTTTATACACTGATTTACTTGATAACATGATGGAAGAAATTGACGGCATGCCGAAAAAAGGTCCGGATCTGCTAATTTATCTTAGGGGATCACTGGATACACATCTGGAGCGCATCCAGAAGCGTGGGCGTCCGTTTGAACAGGTCGAAGGGAATCCAGAACTGCTCGATTACTACAAGAAGCTTCATAGCCGATACGACGACTGGTTTGCCTCATATGACAAGAGCCCTACTCTAGTAATTGATATCGATGAAATCAATCTCGAGCTGCCAGGTCATCAGGAACTGGTCATGAAAAAAATAAAGGACGCCCTGAAAGAAACGCAGGAAGTCTAAATAAGTAAATAAAGCACACAAAGTCATCAAACGGTTAGTCTGATTAATCTTCCATTGGTTGCATAATTATTCAAATCGCCTGATGGCTTTTCTTATATCGATACCCCTGAAATCAAGAAACAGAAAGGATTAAGATTCCAATGTCCAAAACATTTTATAGCTTATTCTCATTCGAGGATTGGCAGTTCTATATCGCTTCAACTGATGAAGCCCTGTGTTTTGTCGGCTCCATGCCTGCTTCAGAGGAAGAATGTCTGAGCTGGCTGGCTGTTCATTACCCAGACCATTCTATTGAAAAAAATGAAGCTGAACTACGGCCATACGCCGAAGCCTTCCAGTCTTATTTGTCAGGCCAGTCACGGTCCATCGATGTACCGGTTGTTCAAAATGGAACGGATTATCAGAAGAAAATATGGCGAAGTCTGGCTACTATTCCATACGGAGAGACGATCACTTATGGTCAGCTGGCTGAAAAAAATGGGCTCTCACCCAAAGCTGCCCGATCTGTCGGGACAGCAATTGGTAAGAACCCGCTACTTATTGTTTATCCTTGTCATCGTGTTGTGCCGAAGTCTTCAGCTCCAAGAAAATTCAGAGGTGGCTTAGACATGAAAACCCAGTTGTTGAAGCTGGAACAGGAGCATAGGCCTTAATTAACGCAGGACTTTGATCCTATTGAAAATCAAAGCCATTATCCACTGGCGCATACCTTGTTTTCTCTTTCGTATCGGTCAAGTCCATAAATTTAAAGGTATTGTCAGACAAGCCATGCACAATTATGAAGGGCTTATCTAAAGTCGCTTCTGCACACTTTTGTATCAGCTGATTCAGATCGCGTTTGCTGACGTATGTGCTGCGTTCACGCATGTCCGGCTCCTCGCCGTTTTCCTTCATGACTTCCAGTGACCGGTAACCGCCAATACGGATCGCAACGACTTCCATGTCAGTTTCATACCCATAGTAATGGCCGATCGCTTCACCGAATGCTTTACTTGCCCCGTACAGATCCGGCGGCCGGACCGGGCTAGTCGTTTTGACCTGCTCATCAGCAGCATAGCCTTTTACGGCATGAATACTGCTGGCAAAGATCAGCCGACTGACTCCCTGTTCGCTCGCGGCCTGCATCATATTATAGGTGCCGTCGATATTGACCCCTTTCAGTTCATCATACTTGGCGAATGGCGACGGATTTCCGGCAAGATGAATCACCGTGTCCATTCCTCCGCAAAGTTGGCGACAATCGGACAGGTCTGTCACATCAAATGTCACTAGACGACACCCTCTATCTTTCCATTCAGCAATGGTGGTACAGTCCTTGTCGGCAGCTGTCAGGTCGTACTGGTCTACTAAATCTTCAATCAGGCGGGAACCGATTCGACCGGCCGCACCAGTAAGCAGCAGCTTTTTCATCTGTCACCTCTCCAGTTTAACTGATTTTTCCGGAACGTTTCATCAAATCGATCACTCTTAAAAAGGCCAGTTTATAGCACAGGAAGCGCATAGTGACATCACTTTCTGATGAGAAGTAGGCATTATAGACACGGTAACTCACATTCTTCATACGGTCGCTCATGTCTTTAAGAATCGTTTCTTTAGATTTTGCATCATTTGTGAAGCCTTGAACCCACTCCAGATAGGATACGGTTACTCCTCCGGCATTGGCCAGAACGTCAGGAATGATGACTTTTCCTTTAGATTCCAGGTACTCATCTGCTTCTTTAGTAATCGGGCCATTTGCGCCTTCTACTAGGATAGCGGCTTTTATGTCGGCCTGGTTCTCAGACGTAATCTGGTCTTCAATTGCACCTAGGATCAGAACATCACAGTCCAGCGTCAGGACAGCATCAGGATCTCTAACTTCTCCTTCAATGCCCAGTTCCTTAAGCTCTTCTTCGTTCGGCAGACGGTCATTTTTTTCTTTAAATGGTGCGAGTTTTTCGACATCCACGCCATTCTCGTTATAGATCGTTCTGCGACTATCGGACACAGCAATTACTGTATGTTTATTCTCACAGTTGGCTGCCTCAATAGCTGCAGCCCGACTCAAGTTTCCGAACCCTTGGACAGCGACGATCACATTATCTTTTTCTCCAATGGCTTTGACCGTTTCTTTTCGTTCAGTATGGTCATCATTGACTGACAGACTTCCACTCATGACCGCTTCAACTAGATAATAGTAACTGAGGAAGGTTCCTATACCAGTCGATTCGGCACGCCCTCTCGTCCCACCATTGGCAATGCTTTTTCCGGTGAAAGTGTTGATGAACGGCTGGTTCGGATGCAGCAGCTTGTACTCTTCCGTCATCCAGTCCATCGTTTCTTCTCCAGTCCCCACATCGGGAGCCGGAATATCTTTGTACGGGCCGATCTGATTCTGCAGCATGCGGACAAATGCTTTACTAACTTCTTTCAGCTCACGCTTGGAGTGTTCACGTACATTGATGTGCACGCCCCCTTTTCCTCCACCATACGGAAGGTCGTGCAGGGCATTCTTCAATGTCATCAGCATCGCCAGTGTTTCTACTTCTGACTGGTGTACACCTGTACTGAAACGGATGCCCCCTTTGTAGTATCCGCAGGCATTGTTATGCTGGACACGAAATGCCGGGTATGTACCGATCGATCCATCATCCTTGATGATGCGCAGGTCACTTGATATTACTTTGTCGATGCCCTTGAGCAGGTCTCCACCCATCTGAACCCATTGATCACGGCTGTCTCCCCATTGAGCCAATGCTTCCTTGTCTTCTGATATCACGTGATCTACTACGTGTTGAATCAACTGTGTTGTTGTATTATCTGTCATGTAAATTCCCTCCGAATGATTATATTAGAATAATTTAATCGTTGTTTTATCATTGTATCATAATCAGAAGTTATATGGCGAATCCTAACTCAAATTAATTTGATTCCTTCTAATGACTGTAGACACAAAGCTGGACTATCAATTTTTCAGATAAACCTATTTTCATAAAGAAAGAACAATCATCATTTATGTTTTTACCGCTGACCCTCACGCCCGCATCAGCCTTTGACTTTACGCACCACAAAAAACCGCCAGCTTCTCCAAAATACAGAGAAGTCCGGCGGTTCAATACACAACTTAAGCATCCCAGCAAGGATGCAGCTTAAATAAGTGTACCTTGAATATTCAGTTTTTTCTTCAGGTACCATTTTGCTGCGAAGGCTACTACCCCTATAACGAGTGTAATAGACCCCGGTATCATCGGATTCAACGCCTGAGGCAGCATGGCCGTTCCGAACGCCATCAGGATGATCCAGGTAAGCATGGTGATCGTCGTCGCCACGATGTACTTGATGAATCCACCTTTAACACCTGGTTGAGGGGCATACTTAGTGATGACCATAACAGCCAGTCCACCAAGAAGGAAGTTTAGAATCATTGTAATTAGTCCGAGTCCCGCTTCCTGATTCCCTACAAGATATGAAATCCCAGTAATGACGGCAAACATCCCACCTAATAGAAGGGCCCCGTCAAGGTAGATTTTCCATGATTCGGAACGTTCAATCGGACCAGTCATATCTGCATGGTCGCTTTCAGTCAAGTATCTCGCCTGGTCTGTAGCCGTACCGTAGAGTTTGCGAGCTGTCAGGTGATTTGCCTGTTGGGAGACAATATTTTTCAGCATGTCATTAAACACTAAAGTCTTGTTGTCTTCAGGAAAACCCGCATCGTCCAGCTTGCGGTTCAGTGTCATCATGTATTCTCTGTTTTTATTTGTTAACTGATCGAACAAGGCGTCGTTTTCTCTCTTTTTATCTTCAAGAGTCACTTCCGGTTCCTGTTCAACCGTATTTTTTTTCTTCGGCATGTGTTCTGTTTCCTCTCTTCCCTACACGTTAAAGCGGAACAAGATAACGTCTCCGTCCTGGACCACGTAGTCTTTTCCTTCTGCTCTCAGTCTTCCTGCTTCACGAGCAGCTTTTTCACTACCTAGTTCATTGTAATCTTCAAAGGCTATCGTTTCAGCACGAATGAATCCTCTTTCGAAATCGGTATGAATAACGCCGGCAGTCTGAGGTGCCTTCATTCCTTTTTTGAATGTCCATGCTCTAACTTCTTTTGGTCCAGCAGTAAAGAATGTAGCCAGCCCAAGCAGGTCATAAGATGAACGAATCAGCTTGTTCAGTCCAGGCTCAGTTACACCCAGATCGTCAAGGAACATAGCTTTTTCTTCATCATCCAGTTCAGCTATCTCTTCTTCGATCGCCGCTGAAATGGCAACAACTTCCGCGCCTTCTTCCTGAGCAATCTCGCGGACAGTCTGCAGGTACTGGTTGCTTTCCGGATCTGCAATTTCTTCTTCAGCTACGTTAGCTACATACAGGACCGGCTTGCTTGTCAGCAAGAACAGCGAGCGAAGGATCGGCAGTTCTTCTTTAGTAAAGTCCAGTACGCGGACTGGCTTTCCTTCTTCAAGAACGGGTTTGATTTTTTCAAGAACTGCCAGAAGTGCGACAGCGTCTGCATCTTTGGATTTAGCTTGTTTTCTGACACGTTCGATTCGTTTGTCGACGGCTTCCAGGTCGGCCAATGCCAGTTCCAGATTGATTGTTTCGATATCTTCTGCCGGATTGACGCGTCCGGATACGTGAGTGATGTTGTCATCTTCAAAACAGCGGACAACATGACAGATCGCGTCCACTTCACGGATATTGGCCAGGAATTTATTCCCCAGACCTTCCCCTTTACTGGCTCCTTTGACGATACCGGCAATGTCAGTGAATTCGAATGTTGTCGGGACGACTTTCGCCGGGTTAACAAGTTCAGCCAGACGGTCAAGACGCTCGTCCGGTACTTCAACGATTCCGACGTTCGGGTCGATCGTTGCAAAAGGGTAGTTCGCAGCTTCTGCGCCTGCTTTAGTGATTGCGTTAAATAACGTAGACTTTCCTACGTTGGGTAATCCTACAATTCCTGCTGTTAAAGGCATGTATATGTTCACCTTTCTCTTTCTATAATGGTCTTTCGAGTTAAAATCTAGTCTTTCAGTACTTTTTTCATCTTGCGGTCGAATTCACGGCGGGGCATGAGAACCAAATGGCCGCAGCCGGTACATCTAATACGGATATCCGCTCCCAGACGAATAATTTCCCATCTATTGACCCCGCACGGGTGGGCCTTTTTCATTTCTACTTTGTCGTGCAGCTCGTATGTTTTATCCACTTGATTTCCTCCTGTCCTAGTAAATCCAGCCGGTCGGTTCAATAGTCTAATTTAAGTCGATATTCAGTTCTTCAAGAATGCGGTTCAAGTCATCTGGGGATACATATTCGATTTCGATCTTCCCTTTTTCGCCTTTTTCGCGAATGATGACACTTGTGCCGAACTTGTCCGTCAGTAATTCTTCAGACTTTCTGATGTAAACAGACTTGACGGGCGCATTGTCTTTATTGCCGTCCTTTTTCGGATTCTGATTAGCTTCTGCCACAAGGTGCTCCAGCTGCCTCACTGTCAGTTTTTCTTTCACCGCACGGCGTGCCAGCTTCTTGATCTTGGACTTATCTTTAAGCCCCAGTAGTGTTCTTGCCTGACCATTGGACAGTTTACCTTCCTGAACAAGCTTCTTCACTTCTTCCGGAAGGGACAGTAGACGCAGATGGTTAGCGATATACGATCTGCTTTTACCTAGTCGTTCAGCGACCATTTCCTGAGTCATGGACAGTTTATCCATCATCATGTTGTACGCTTCTGCTTCTTCAAGAGAGGTCAGATCTTCACGCTGCAGGTTTTCCAGAATCGCGACCTGCATCATGACTTCTTCATTCAGCTCTCTGACGATTGCAGGGACACTATCTTTTCCAGCCAGCTTCGATGCTCTAAAGCGCCGCTCTCCGGCAATGATCTCATAGCCTTTCACAGATGACTTGCGAAGGATGATCGGCTGAAGGACACCCGACACTTTGATTGATGCTGCCAGTTCATTCAGTGCGTCCTCGTCAAAATGACGTCTCGGCTGATAAGGGTTCGGACGGATCTCAGTCAACTCGATCATTTCCACACGTTCGTCATTGTTTCTGACTTCCTCTTCAAAATCAGGCACATCAAACAAGGCATCGATGCCGCGGCCTAAGCCTTTTTTCTTATTAGCCATTACCCAACACTTCCTTTGCTAGTTCCTGGTAGACTTCTGCCCCTTTTGACTTCAGGTCGTAATCGATAATGGACAGGCCGTAACTTGGTGCCTCGGATAATCGGATATTTCTTGGAATAATAGTCTGATAGACTTTTTCACGAAAATACTTCTTCACTTCATTGACGACTTCAAGGCCCAGATTGGTTCGGGCATCCAGCATCGTCAGCAATACGCCTTCTACTTTCAAATCTTTATTGAAGTGCTTCTGGACCAGACGGACCGTGTTGAGAAGCTGACTCAATCCCTCCAGAGCGTAATACTCACACTGAACAGGGATCAGAACAGAATCACTTGCTGTAAAGGCATTGATCGTCAGGTGCCCCAGAGAAGGCGGGCAGTCGATCAGAATATAGTCATACTGATCTTCAACCGTTTCTACTGCACGCTTCAGACGGGTTTCTCTCGCCATCAGACTCGTCAGTTCCACTTCTGCCCCGGCCAGCTGAATCGTTGCCGGGACCATGCTCAAATTCTCGCGACTTGATGACAGAATGACATCCTCAAGCGGTTCTTCGTTGATCAGAACATCGTAAATGTCTTTGTTGACTTCACCTTTACGGACACCCAGGCCACTGGTTGCGTTGCCCTGTGCGTCCATGTCGATCAGAAGCACTTTCTTGCCGGCATAGGCAAGTGAGGCGCCTAGGTTGACAGTTGTCGTTGTCTTGCCCACTCCGCCTTTTTGGTTTGCGACAGCTATAATCTGTGCCATACTACTCCTCCATACTTTCTGTTGTCATTAAACCAGCGGACTCTTGTTCGGAGTGCCGGGTTTTCTCGGGTATTTATTAGGTGTTTCCTTTGTCTTGTCGATCAGGATGATATGACGTTCCCCGGCCTCTTCAGGCAGTTCAAAGGAGATATCATCTCTCACTTTCCCGCCCAGCAGACCGATCGCTTTGCGTCCTTCATCCAGTTCTTCCGGTGCATGAGCGGCCTTCATGGCAATAAAGGTTCCGCCTTTTTTAGCAAGCGGCAGACACAATTCTGACAGGACACTCATACGCGCTACTGCGCGGGCCGTCACAAAATCAAAAGAGGCTCTGAACTGTTTATTCTGACCGAATGTTTCTGCCCGGTCGTGGTACAAATAAACATCTTCCAGCCCCAGCTCGTTGACGACAGTTTCCAGAAAGCCGATTCGTTTCTTCAATGAATCGACAATGGTGATCTGCAGATTCGGGTAGATGATTTTAAGGGGGATACTAGGAAACCCAGCACCTGAGCCTACGTCGCATAGACTGTGGACCCCTTTGCTAAAATCTACGTAAAGTCCTGCAGTTAATGAATCGTAAAAATGTTTCAAGTATACTTCTTCTTTTTTAGTTATTGCAGTTAAATTGATTTTTTCATTCCATTCCTGAAGCAGTTCCAGATAGCGTTCAAACTGATGCATCTTTTCTTCTGTAACAGGAATGTCTCGCTTAGTTAATTCAGACTGAAATTCTTCTGGAGTCATTCTCTAAAATCCTTTCTATAGTCACTCGTGAAACAGTTTTTTGTTTCACAAAATCCCTCTCTTCACTTTATACCAAATGGCTTATAAATACAATGGTTGCAAGAGATTTTTTCTATTCAAAAAATCTTGTTTTTTTAAAAAAGTTGGAGGATAAATCCATCTTCTGAGCCCCGTGTCAAAGTCATCTGTTTTCTTTGTAAGACGGTTGGGGTGACTAGCCCTATTTTTCACCTTGAGTCTATCTACTTGAACTACTCCACCTTAAATCCTAAGGGATTTTGAAGATGGAGATTCCTAAGAACTCCCACCTATTGGTCGGATATTGATTAGGCTAACTCTGTAGTCCCTACAGTTCTGGAAGTTAAAATACGCA
>NZ_BAAGIQ010000069.1:0-11227 GCF_054658175.1 Alkalibacterium sp. s-m-28 | reverse complement strand
TTTAATTAGAACTGACTTTCTCAAGCCTTTTAAAAGCTCGAAGAGCAAAATAGGCTTGAGAAAGACAAAAACAATAAACTGCGTTTCAGATTTCTAGAATAAATTTCCGAGAATAACTTTACACATATGTTCTTTTTGCTTTGATTGAATTTTTCACTAAATTGCTATATTCTTATATTAAAGACATTTATCACAAAGGAGAATGACAGTGAGTAAACTATTGATTTTCGGACATCAAAGTCCAGATACTGATGCGATCACTTCTGCCATCAGCTTTTCTTATCTGCAGAATCAGTTAGGTAAAAATACAGAGGCCGTTGCTTTAGGAGAGGTTACAGATGAAACAAGATATGCCCTTGATTTCTTCAACACAAAAGCGCCTAGAGTCATTTCTTCAGCTGCCGACGAAGCAGATGAAGTCATGCTGGTCGATCACAATGAAGCTCAGCAAAGTGTATCAGATATCGATAAAGTTGATGTCGTGGCCGTTGTTGATCATCACCGTATTGCCAACTTCCAGACGGCTAATCCTCTTTATTACAGAGCAGAGCCTGTGGGATGCACAAACACCATCATTTTGAAATTATACAAGGAAAATGGGATCGATGTACCTAAAGACATCGCCGGACTGATGCTGTCAGCTATCATTTCAGATACCCTGCTTCTCAAATCACCGACATGCACACCTGAAGATGAAGAAGCAGCTAGAGAGCTTGCTGAGCTGGCAGGTGTCGAGCTTGAAGCATACGGGAAAGATTTGCTGAAAGCCGGTACGAATACGGCCGACAAGTCTGCTGATCAGATTCTGAATTCAGATGCCAAGAACTTCCCGATGGGCGACCTGACTGTTCGCATTGGACAGGTCAATGTGGTCGACGTGGATGAGGTTCTTAACCGTAAGAATGAACTGCTTGAGGAGATGGTTGCTCAAAGTAAAGCTGAGGATTATGATCTGTTTCTACTCGTTATAACAAACGTGCTGGAAAGTGACTCAGTTGCGCTGATTTATGGAGATCAGAAAGCTGAAGCTGCAGAAGCATTTGATAAAGAAGTAGACAATGACCTGATCCTTCTTGAAGGTGTTGTGTCAAGGAAGAAACAAGTTGTTCCTCCATTGACCAAAGCATTAAGTTAGTTAGATGAATGATAAAAGAACACCCCTGCTGGTTTTGAAACTATCGGCAGGGGTGTTCTGTTGTATTTAAATAGAGTATGACTTTTCATTTGAACACTGGAGTCGTTTCCTAATCAGCTTGAGACCAGTGATCATCCCTGATCCGCTGACTGTGGAAAGAAAGGCGATGGCACCCAGTTTTCCACCTGATCCGTCAAATAGGGAATAAGCAGCTATGAAGAGTATGCCTGTCAGGACACTTAAAAAGAGCATCTGACGGTAGGTTGATACTCTAACAGGGGATACCATTCCAGTAAAAGTTGCGCAGAAGGCAGCTACGACCACTGTATGGGTTGCATCTGGGAATAACAAGGCAATGACCAGCCCTACTAAAGCGGAAGCTGTCACAGCATCCATCTCTAGGGCTTTCTGAAGAACATAGGTAGCCATGCCAGCGATTATGACAAACAGAAAAACAAGGAAGTATAAATTTCTAGAAAGTGGATCTATTGTTCTCAAAGGTGTACCTATAAGTGCAGAAGCACTGTAGGTTCCAGCAAAGGCCATGAATCCAAGTTTTCCTCCATAGCCAACAAAAATATTGGAAGAGAGAATAAACAGGGCACTTGAAATGATGCTGGCAAGTAAAAGCGAGAGAGGGTTTGAAAAAATAATGCTGCACGCCATACCTATAAAAGATCCACAGTAAATTGCTGCTGCGTATTTTCTGACTGCCCATGCTCCTGCAAGCCCTACGGTACTGGATGCAAGCACACCGCCTATTCCAAATGAATGGTTTAAGAAAAAGGTCAGGTAGGTGCCTCCTGTCAGAGCCAGGAGTGTGTATGTGGAACTGCTTGCCAATGTAGCCGCATTGGTTTTGACAGTACCTTTTAAATCAGTCCATTCCGTTCGTATCTGGAACAGTAAAGAAAAGGCTGAGAGGGCCACAATAGCGAACAGAAAGATATTCAAGTTTTGAATGGTACTGGATAACATCGACTGAAAGATAAGCAGAGCGGTCAGAATCAAAAATATAAAACTAGCCAAGGTAATCACTGTATTCGCTCCTTATTAGTGAGTTAGTTCACATGAAAAGGTAAAAAAAGATGCGAATTAAGTAAGTAATCGCTATCTCCTATATTGTGAGTGTATCACAAACAACCAATAAAATAAAACTTTTTTCACAAAATCATTAAAAATAGCAATTTATTAAACTGCTGTCATATTATTCTAATGTTTTACTTCTTTAGTACAGTTGTTTACAAGCAGTGGGGAGGTTTGTTATCAGATAGAGAGCAATTTGGGGCGTTGGTAGATTCTGTTCTGGTTATAGTGTTCAAGCCACCGGAATTTAAGGGCTATTTTGAGAATAAAATAAGCAATGAGAGACCCCTAACTGTATCGGGTGTCCCATTGCTTTTACGAATTATACAAGGTGCTTTTTTGTCTCTTGAATAGTATTTAGTATGGAATAAACTCTTCCACAAAAGTTTCCTTGTTGAAAGCAGCCATCTGCTGTGAGAAGGATCCGGCACCGTGTTCAGTAAACCAGTCAAAGCGCAGCTGGTCGTTATACAAGACCACTTTATCCCCTACAGAGACAGACTCATCGATTTCGACAAGCAGGTGGCTCATCATCATTACTCTTATTGGATAAGACTGGTCATTGATCAGTACAGGGAAGTCTCTTCTAGACAGGATCAGTCCGTTTCCATACCCGATATCACAAACTGCCAGTCGGGTAGGTTTTTCTGCTCTGAAAGCTGCAGAATATCCGGCATTCTGTCCAGCCGGCACATCGGTAATTTCTATCACGTTAGCGGTGACTTCAACGGTCTGCCTGGCGATCGCTTCATCCAGCCCTTGATAATATGGACGTGTCCCGTAAAGAATGACGCCCCCGCGGATATGTGTATGACCCTCATGCAGGCCTTCTCTTAAAAAGGACGCACTATTCTGCGCATGGATATAGGTCAGATCAGATAGATGGTCATTTAAATCCTTCAGCACAGCCTGCCAGTTTGCGACCTCATTAGCATGACGGCCTGTTTCAAAATCATCAGCATAAGCAAAATGAGTCCATATACCATTAACATCAAGCTGGTCATCTTCCAATATCGTCAGCATATCTTTAGAAGAAGTAAAGCCCAGTCGATTCAGATCATTTCTGAAAACCAGCTGTACCGACAGTCCTTCGAGCTCATCTCGATAGGTTGAGTAAAATTCGAAGGAGGGGACGGACAAGGTGATGTCATGCTGTCTAAGTTCATCAAATGCAGTTGACGGATCGAGAAGGAGCACCAGGACATTCGGGTCATAACTCCTGAGACGTTTGGCTTCTTTCAGGTTAGTCGTAGCAAATGCCCGGATTCCTCCATGGTAGAAGGCATCGAAGGTGTCTTTCAGTCCAAAGTTATACGCATCGTTTTTAACAATTGCGATCGTCTGGACCTGACTCTGAATGCTCCGCGCCTGTTCAGCTAATCGTTTTTGATTTCTGATCAATCGTGCTGTCATGTCAAAGCTCCTAACGTATGAAGGATTGACTGATAGTAGTGCACACCTTTTTCCAGCATCGATTCGTCAAAATTGAACAATGCAGTATGAAGGCCATGGATGTATCCTTTTTCTTCATTTCTGACACCAAGAAAAGCGAAGTTCGTTTTGGCAATAGACGAATAAAATGAGAAGTCCTCACCAAAGAGATAAGGTTCTTTCAGCAATTCTAGAGATAAGTCAGCACGTCTGCTGCTTTCTGTCACAGTATCCATCAGCTCATCATTATTGTAGACAGAAGGATACCCCTTGGCCACAGTCAGCTTGGATTCAGTTTTATATAATGAATCGGTTGCGCTGATGATTTCTTCCATTTTAACTTTTATGCGTTCGAGGTCTGCTGGATCGTACGTACGAATCGTGCCTTCAATATACCCTTCTGTAGCAACCGTATTAATGGCTTCGCCGGCGTAGAGTTTTCCAATATGAAGAATATTCTGATGCAGCCCGTTCAGGAAGTAGTGCTGAACTTGTGAGAGTTGTGTTGCAATCTGAGTCACTGCGCCAAGTGCACTGTTACCCTGATCTTTCTGAGCCACATGAGCAGACAGCCCTTTTACACGAATACGGTATTCAGTTGCACTGGCCATCAGAAAACCTGGTTTAGTAGCCAGGGTGCCTTCCGGAATATCCGGACCGAGGTGCAGACCGTATATCTGTGATACGTGATATTCTTCGAAAGGAAAAGCTTGAATCAGTGCATCGGCACCGGCATTTGATTCTTCAGACGGCTGGAAAATCAGCAAGACATTCTTGTGTAAATGCCCGGCGTCATGCTGTTCCTTGAGCCATTCGGCAAAGGTCAGAAGAATGGATGCATGCCCATCGTGACCGCATGCATGCATCGAGCCTTCGTGGGATGAACGATAAGGCAGATCTGTTTCTTCCTTTATAGGCAGCGCATCGATATCTGCTCTGAACCCGATCGTTTCTTTTTCTCCGGAATTTCCTTTGAAATAGACGACCGTAGCTGTATCCAAGGGTTCAAAGTAGGGGATGTCCAGATAGCTGAGCTGCTGTCTTATATAGTTGGTAGTCTTAAATTCCTTGAAGGACAGCTCCGGAATTTGATGTAGGAACTGTCTGTGTTTCGTAGCTGTTTCTAGTAAATCAGTCATGTCATCCTCCAGTTGATTCGGACAGTCTGCATATGCCTCTTTTTTATGTTCGGGATAGTATAAAGATCGAGCTGCTTGTGTAATTAAAGTTATCTGATGATGATCTTATTTCTTCAACTGTCTAAGTGCAGAAATAATAGCCACTTTATCCGATTCGACTTCATCTGTGTTTTTGATCTTGCGGGCAGGGACACCGGCAACGACAGTGTTTTCAGGAACATCTTCTGTGACGATCGCACCTGCAGCAACGACTGAGCCCTTACCGATCGTGACGCCTTCAAGCACTACAGCATTTGCACCAATCAGTACATTGTCTTCAACGACGACCGGCTTGGCGCTGGCAGGTTCGATGACTCCTGAAAGAACGGCACCGGCTCCAACGTGAACATTCTTACCAGTAATCGCACGACCACCAAGAATAGCACCCATGTCGATCATAGTTCCTTCTCCGACGACAGCACCGATATTTATGACTGCGCCCATCATAATGACTGCACTGTCACCGATGACCGCATGTTCTCTGATGAATGAACCCGGTTCGATGCGGGCGTTGACTTTTGTTGCATCGAGTAATGGAATAGCTGAATTACGACGATCCTGCTCAATGACCAGATCAGCTAATGCGTCACTGTTTTCATTGAAGAAGGGTTTCCAGTCGTTCAAGTCAGCGAAAATTGTATAGCTGCCTTCAGATCCGAAGACTTTGAACGTATCGGGAAATTCGTCTTTCTTCATAGCTGTGTTCACATATATTTTTAGAGGGGTCGTCTTTTCTGAGTCACTGATGTACTGGATGATTTCTTTTGCGCTGAATTCTTTCATTATTTACACTCCTAAATTATTGTAGGTATAAAACCCATTAGTTTTGTTGATCAGTTTTTCGGCCACTGTCAAGGCACCATTGGCGAAAATGTCTTTGGATTGAGCCGTATGCTTGATGGAAATGACTTCATCCACACCCGCAAACAGGACTTCGTGTTCACCGACGATCGTTCCGCCGCGGATGGTGGAAATGCCGATGTCTTTCTTGTCTCTTTTTTCGGTGACCTGACTGCGGTCGTAAACTTCCCTGGCATCCTGACGGCCGTTATCCTTGATCGCATCAAGCAGCTTGATCAATGTTCCGCTTGGCGCATCGATTTTTTTATTATGGTGCTTTTCAATCATTTCGATATCGTAAGCGTTCATAAGCGGTGCGATGTGCTCGAGCAGTTGAGTGACGATATGCACCCCATAGCTCATGTTGGCAGAAAAGAAGACTGGAGCGGACTCCGCCTTTTCCTGCATCAATTTGATCAGAGTATCTTTTTCTCCGGTCGTCGCAATGACCATTGGGACAGTCAAATCAGACTGCAGCATGCGCTTGGTCAGATCCGGATGAGAAAAGTCGATCAGAACGTCCGCTTCAGGCAGCTGATCATCAAAGGATGTGAAAAGAGGGTAAGGGCAGTTCTCTTCTTCGACTGGTGTGATCACACCGGCGATCGAATGCCCGCCTTTTTCCGCCAGTGCAGCGACACGTTTATTCATTGCGCCATAACCGACTAACAACAGCTTCATATTACCCGTCCTTTCTGATGGAATCAAACAAGCTGATCAGCACGTCTGAATCTTTTTCTTCCAATTTTACAAGAGGCAGTCTCATTTCGTATTCGCCATAACCCAGGTGACTGACAAGAGCCTTGATAGGAATAGGATTGACATCCACACCTAATGCATCCACTAACGGGAAAAGCAGCTGATGGGTCTCAAGGGCTGCTTTGTGATCAGTAGTCGCCTGCTCAAACAATTTTTGGTATTCATTTGGCAAGGCATTGGCCAGTACTGAGATGATGCCATGTCCACCCTGTGCGAAGTAGGGAAGAGCCAGGTCATCGTTTCCACTGTAGAAAGAGAAGCTGTCGTCTACCACTGCCTGAAGCCGGCTAAAGTGCGCAAAGTCGCCTGTAGCATCTTTCAAGGCAACGATATTATCGTGTTTATCCAGAAGCTCAAGTGTTTCAGGAGCAATCGTCATGCCGGTACGAGACGGGACATCGTATAAGACGACAGGAATCGACACGGCATCTGCAACGGCTGTAAAGTGTGCAACAAGACCTTTCTGACTAGTCTTGTTGTAGTAAGGCGTAATAACGAGCAGGGCATCGACACCAAGGGCTTCTGCTTCCTTAGATGCAGCGATCGTCTGAGCTGTATTGTTCGATCCTGTTCCGGCAATGACTGGAATATCTTTGTCGGCTACTTCCAGAGCAATCTTCAGACAATTGCGTTTTTCTTCTGCTGTCAAAGTCGAGCCTTCTCCAGTTGTTCCATTAATGACAAAAGACTGGATACTGTTTTCTTTTAAAAAGTTAAGGTGGGCACGTAATGCATCGTAGTCGACTGCACCGTCAATGAAAGGGGTCGTGACGGCTGCAGCTGTTCCTGTAAATAAACGGGTCATATCAGTTTTCCTCTCCTTTAATCAGTTGGTCAAGTATCTGAAGGGCATTCCAAGCGGCGCCTTTTAGTATATTGTCGCTTACTGACCATAAATGATACGAGTTCGGCAGACTTGGATCTTTTCTGATCCGTCCGACGTATACGCCTTTTTTATGAGCAGCATCAAGCGGTGTAGGGTAAATTTCGTTTTCAGGGTCATCCATCAGTACAACAGAAGGAAAGCCTTCGAGCGATTGTCTGATTTCTTCCACACCTACTTCTTTTTCCAGTGTCACGTTCATGGCTACTGCATGTGCGTGAGGAACGGGAACACGAACACATGTTGCCGTCACGTCTAAATCGGGCTGATTCAGTATTTTCTGAGTTTCCTTGATCATTTTCTGTTCTTCTTTAGTATAGCCGTCTTCCATAAAGACATCGATCTGTGGAATGACGTTGTGATAGATTGGGTGGTTGTAGTTCTGAGGTTTTTCTCCTTTTTCTCCGCGGTCCAGATCCTCTATCCCTTTCCATCCGGACCCTGATACAGACTGATAGGTTGTATAGGCGACACGAGTGACACCGAACCTATCGGCTAAAGGCTTCAAGGGGACCACAGACTGAATAGTGGAGCAGTTTGGATTGGCAATCAGCTTACGCTTCAGTGATGCGCGGTTGACCTCAGGAACGACCAGGTCTACTGACTCATCCATTCTCCAGGCACTCGAATTATCAATGATGACTGCACCTGTTTCTTCAAAGATCGGAGCGTACTCGAGACTTGTTCCTCCTCCGGCAGACATCAACACGTAATCATACTGACTGTTTCTGACGTGTTCTTCTGTCAGTTCTTCTACTATATACGTGTTTCCTTTAAAGGTTACTTCTTTTCCAGCTGAACGGGCTGATGAATACAGGGTGAGGGAATCAAAAGGAATCGATTCCTCGTCCAGGAGCTGAAGCATGGTCTGACCGACTAAGCCGGTCGCTCCGACTAGAGCTAGTGATACCATAGTTAAATCATCCTTTCGCAATTCTTATAAATCAAAAAATAAGTTTCAAAGTGTTGAAGTGTTGTCTAGCTTAACTACTCCCGTTGGTCGGTCGATCACAACAATAGTTGTACGTGCTGAAGCACTACAACTTGTAAGGACGTACCAGCCTCTCGAGAAAAAGATAAATGTACCCATTGCGCAGGATGCTCTTCTTCCGCATACTCTGTCTCTACGCATTGGAAATGCTAGAGTCACAGCAATTCGGGGCACATTTCCTCTACTCGCTATCGCTCGGTCGATCTCAACAATAGTTGTACGTGCTAAAGCACTACAACTTGTAAGGTCTACTCGCTATCGCTCCGGCGATCTCAAGTATATCTGTAAGAGCTGAAGCTCGAACAGATACTAAGGTATTTTCTTGTCGAGGCTTAGCGGTACGTGAAGTTTTTCTTATAAATCAAATGTCTGACAGAGTATACGTGTGGCTTTTTCACCGTTTTCTCCATCGACTACATAAGAGACACTAATTTCTGATGTGGTGACCTGATAGAAGGGGATATCAGATTCTATCAGAGTCTTGAAAATTTTTGATGCGATACCAGTCATGTCTCTCATTCCAGCCCCGATGACTGATACTTTGCAGTAAGTTGTTTCGATTTTAACATAGAGATGATCATAATCCGACTTAAGCGAGTCGAACAGTTCGTTCAGTTCTCTTTCTTCAGATTCCTTGAATGTAAATGACAGCTGAAGGCCATCCTGATTCTGAATCTGAGAAATCATATCGATATTGATTTCAGCTTCTTCCAGTTTGATGAACAAGTCATGCAGGAAGGACTGACTTTCGTTAGGGTAGGTGATAGTGATGTGAGCCATCTCTTTATCCAGAGCTACACCTGTCACGGCTTTTCTTTCGAGCATTTGATCATTCGGCACGATCCATGTTCCTTTCTCATTAGAGAGTGTTTTTCCAAGATAAATAGGGATATTGTGATTATTGGCCAGTTCCACGCTTCTAGTCTCCAGTACACCGGCACCAAGAGCTGACATTTCCATCATTTCTTCAAAAGAGATCGTGTCCCATCGCTTGGCTTCAGGATAGACACGAGGATCTGTAGAAAAGACTCCAGTCACATCGGTGTAAATCTCACATGGGCAGTCAAGGGCGGATGCAATGGCAACAGCAGTCGTGTCGGATCCGCCTCTGCCAAGGGTCGTCAGTTCACCGGCCTTATTGAATCCTTGAAATCCGGCTACAATCAGTATGTTCTGCTCTTCAAACAACTGTTCAAGCAGATCAGTCTTGATTGATGAAATCTTACTTTTAAGGTGTTTACCGATCGTTTCGATGCCGGCCTGGTAGCCTGTGAGCGGCTTGGCGTTGACGTTAAGATCATTGAGTGCCAGCGACAGGAAAGAGATGGTCTGCTGTTCACCTGTCGTCAGAAGCATCGCTAGGTCTTTGTCATTCGGTTTAGATGTCAGTTCATTAACTGATGCCAGAAGCTGGTCAGTAGTCTTTCCCATAGCAGAGACAACGACAACTAGCTGCTCGTCAGCTTCTACACGCTCCTTAATGTACTGCGCAATATTTTTTATTTTTGAGAAGTCGGCCACACTTGATCCACCGAACTTTAGTACACTTCTTTTCATAGGCGCTCCTTTATCAGATTGGATAAAACGGACGGCTTCAACCGTGCAGCTTTATGACTATAAAAAAACAAGCCGGGAATGCCGACTTGTTTTAAATAACCTATCATAAACAAGTGGAAGCACTCCGTTAAGCACACGCTATACGGCAGTCTGCATATTGTTCATATGCAACCCAACAACTTATCCTCTGTAAATAACAAGTCATTTCGGCAGATTTCCCTTTCCTTATTTCAGACTTACAGGTCTTTATGAAATAAGTACTCATGATTTCCGCACCTCATCCAGTTCTAATCTTAAATTGTATAATTTTAATGTTCCTGATTAATAGCTTATCAAATATGCTTAGAGATGTAAAATGTTATTTTGAATTAATTGCATTTTCTCGAGAGAACAATCAACTAGTAGTTCAGTCATTATGTAACTATGAATGGTTTTGGTTGAAAGTGACCGTTTAATATTGTTTGTGACCGTTTTATATGTTAAAATTCAATAGTGAAGAGGTGAGGTAAGTGCTTACAGAAGACAGATATGCTTATATACTGAAGGTGCTGAATGAAAAAAATACGATCACAGTACAAGAACTGATCGATCAACTTAACCATTCTGAATCCACAATTAGACGGGACTTGACCGAGCTTGAAAATCAGGACAGGCTGGTACGTATTCATGGAGGAGCCAGAAGAAAGCGTCAGCCGACTGATGAGGCATCAATGGAAGACAAAACAGTCAAAAACACTCAGGAGAAACAGGCGATAGCCAGAAAAGCAAATGCACTGATTGAAGCACATGAGGTGGTTTTTCTGGACGCAGGATCGACAACCTATGAGATGATACCATTGCTTGCGGATAAGGATATTACGGTAGTAACGAATGGTGTGCCCCATGCAGCACGTCTGGCCGATTACCAGATCGAAGCGATACTTATCGGCGGGCGCATTAAGAAACGGACAAAAGCGGTCATCGGATCAGTTGCGGCAGATCAGCTGGGAGAATACCATTTTACCAAAGCATTCTTGGGTATGAATGGTGTCGATCCAGAAGCAGGCTTTACTACACCGGATGTTGAAGAGGCAGCTGTGAAGAAAAAAGCCATCCGACAGTCAAATGCGACGTATGTATTAGCAGACCCGACTAAATTTAATGAAGTCACGTTTGCTAAAGTGGCAGACATAGACGATTGTGCAGTCATTACCACATCTCTTGCAGAAGAACATAGAACAGTCGCAGAATTAACTAAAGTGGTAACTCCCAATAATCTATGAAAAATTATGTTTCCCAAATTTCTCGTTGCTCGTATGATGATTTCTGTCGATGAAGGTAATATAATCCAATCATTGTCTGGATTAAACAGCTTTATAACAGATCCA
>NZ_BAAGIQ010000068.1:0-11245 GCF_054658175.1 Alkalibacterium sp. s-m-28 | reverse complement strand
GCGTCCGACTTCCTTCAGATTCCACCTCACGGTGGACACCCTTGTCATTCACTAACAGTTCCTACTGCAAAGCCTGTAGTGGACTTTCACCACCAAGTTGTCGCCCATGCCGGGCGCACCAAAAAACAGCTCTGTGCACGTATTGTGCATAGAGCTGCCCCCTTTTAGGTAATTAAATCTGATACCCGGTCTCTCCTGTGTCCGCAGGTGATGATGTTTCAGTAGAATAGACTTATTCGTCTACGCTGACTTCGCCTTCTACAGTTCCTTCATCCAATAATGCTGAATCCATGAATTCCTGAGAAGCGAATGTCACGTCTCCTGTTACTGTAGCGTTGGATAGTTCGAATCCGTCTTCTTCTACGTATACGTCTCCGTCTACTGTACCTTCCTGAATACGGAAGTTTGGTGATTCAACAATCATTGTGCCGACAGATAGAGTGTACTCATTAGTTACATTACGATCTTCATCCTGGTCGTAAAGCGCCAGTTTGCGGTAAACATCTCCGTCTTCGTCATCCTTGTCGTAGAATGTACCTGCAACTGTCAAGTCTCCGTCGATAGTTACATCAGCTGTTATAGCAGTAATCCAGTTTCCGTCAGCACTTAGAGAAGCTTCAACTTCACTGGCATCATCTGTAATAGATGCAGCTGTTACAGCATCGCCATTGTCTCCGTTGTCGTCAGTATCTGCACCATTGTCACATGCTGCCAAAAATCCGCCTAGTGCTACTACTGCAGCGCCTGCAGCTAATTTCTTTTTCAAAATATCTATAATTATCCCTTACCTTTCCTGATGGAAATTTTATTGATCATAGAATGAACGGAGAAGAAGGAGAGAATGATTAATTCGGACAGTTCTTCCCCGACTCATTACTAATTATACTATACCTTACATTTGTGAAGCAGTCAACAATTCAACCCACTAAAATCATCTTAATTATTACTCATACGTTTATAATTACAGGGCTTATTTTTGTGAAATGTCAATCGCTTACTTTCTTATAAAAAAAGGAAAAACTTCAAAATATCCTATCTCATTTGTTTAATAAAAACTGCCCTTCTAACTAACATGTGTCAGATTGTTGAGTAATTGTTCACAGAGTCAATCTGTTCAGCAATGTGAAAGATGACCGCCCTATCTATCCTGGCGGTCATCCTGGAGTCAAAACTAGTCTACCCTAATATCGCCTGTAACTTCTGAATTCTCATCGATTTCTGATGATGCTTCAAATTCTTCACTTGCGAAGATCAAGTCTCCATCGATTGTTCCACCAACTAATTTAAATCCGTTAGCTTCTACATACACGTCTCCTACAAATGTACCATTCTGCAGACGGGTGTTTTCGTTCTGAATAGTGATGCTTGGGGCAGTCAGAGTAAAGGTTTCTGTTACGTTACGGTCGGCATCCTGAGCGTATAATGCAAGCTTACGTTCAGTTTCTCCTTTATTCTCGAAACCTTCTACCATAACGAGATCTTCATCAGTGGTGATATCATCTTCGAAAATAACGATCCAAGCTCCGTCACTGGATAACCCTTCGAGTAATGTATCTTCATCATTTACACGAACTTGAGTAGCGCCAGTTGTAACTTCAGCTTCTGTTTCTTCCACTTCTTCAGCCGGCTCCTCTGTTTCTGCAGCGTTGTCACAAGCAGCTAGTAACCCCCATGCTTGCTGTAATAAGTAATAATTTGTTCCACTTTGCCATTGTTGTTTCTCCTAATTAATTGTGATTTAATTCACATTAATCATAGCATGTTTCAACTTTATGTCAATTACATTTCAAGAAGAAAGCTCTAATATTTAAAAAAAATTAAGCTAAACTGCATAAATAAAAGCCTTGTCAGCACCAAACAACTGTGATTCGGTAACTTAACAAGACTTTGTTTTAAATGTTTTACATGTGAAGAAATCTTCTTTTTTATTTATCTAACTGCTTTTTCAGTTCTTCTTCTACTTTTTCAGGACCAGATACAGGAGAGAAACGTTCGATCACTGATTCCTGCGGCCCTATTAAAAACTTAGTATAGTTCCATTTAATCATCTTCCCGCCTGTCTGTTCTTTAAGATACTTGTACAAGGGGTGAGCGTCATTCCCGTTGACTTTGATTTTTTTAAATAATGGAAAAGTCACGCTATAGTTCATGGTACAGAATTCCTTTATTTCGTCATTTTCCAGCGGCTCCTGATTCATAAACTGGTCACAGGGGAATCCTAGTACCTGGACTCCCTTATCTTTGTACGCGTTGTATATACTCTGGAGCCCTTCAAGCTGCCCCACTAGACCGCACTTGCTGGCCGTATTGACAATAATCAGCCAGTTATCTCTATATTCATCCAGTGTCTGTTTCTTTCCTTCAATCGTTTCTACTTCAATATCATATAAATCCATGGGGCATTCTCCTTTAACTGTTGTGCTGAAAACTCGATGATCTGAGCAGACGCAGGCCGTTCAATATAACTAGTATCGTGCTGCCTTCGTGTCCAATGACTCCTAAAGGAAGATTGATCAGCTGCAGCAGATTCACTATGATCAGAAAAACAATCACGGCAATCGAAAATACAACATTCTGCATTATGATTCTGTTCAGGCGTCTGGACAGTTTATGACTATAAGACAGCTGCTGCAGATCATTTTTTACAAGCACCACGTCAGCAGCTTCCATAGCGAGATCCGTTCCCGCACCCATTGCAATTCCGATGGAGGCATTCGCCAGAGCCGGAGCATCGTTTATGCCATCGCCTACCATGACAATTGTGCCGTACCGTTTCTTCAGTTCCAGAATCAGTTCCGCTTTTTCGTCAGGTAGGCAGTTGGCTATCACCTCATCGACTCCTATCAATGAACCGATCGATTCACCTGTCGCCTGATTGTCTCCAGTTATCATGAGCGTCCTGATGTTGTGACTTTTAAAATAGTCTACTGTTTCTTTTGCTCCGGGAGCCGGGAGATCCAGTAAAGCAATATAGGCAGTCAGTTCATCATTTTTTGATACATACAAAACTGTCTTTCCCTCATTCTGTCTGTTCATTGCTTCAATTGCCAAGTAATCATCATCATTTTTAACAACAAATTCTTTCTTTCCTATTTTATATCTGTCTGTTCCGTCAACGCCTTCCATCCCTTTTCCTTCTACTTCATTGATCAGGTCAAAGTGGAACAGTCTGCCTTCCGTTTCAGCACTCAAATGATCGACAACTGCTCTCGCAAGGGGGTGGCTGGACTGTTTCTCCATAGCGACAACGACCTGCTGGATCTCCTTGCCATATGACTGATCATTAAATACCACATCCGTCACTTTCGGTGCTCCTTCAGTCAGAGTTCCGGTTTTATCAAATGCAACTGCGCTGATATGACTAAAATTCTCAAGGTAGGAACCGCCTTTATACAGCACGCCGTTTTTAGCTCCGTTAGAAATCGCCGATAAAGTGGCGGGACTGGCTGAAGCCATCAAAGCACAAGGTGAAGCAACAGTAAGCAGGACCATTCCTCTGTAAAATGATTCTGTGAAACCCCAACCAAGAATATAGAGAAAAACAAGAATCATGACTGGCACAAAAACTAGAACAATTTTTACATAATGCGTTTCTATCGACTGAATGAATGTTGCTGTCTGAGACGGTGTACCTTGCGCTTCATCAACCAGTCTGATTATTTTAGCGAAAAGTGTGTCTGAATAGTCAGTGGTCACACGAACCTTAATAGGCTGAGAAATATTCACAGTTCCCCCGATCACTACATCTTCCGCCTGCTTACTTACAGGGACCGATTCGCCTGAGACTGCTGATTCATCGATGAGCCCATACTGACTGATTAGCTGACCGTCTATAGGAATGGCAGCTCCCTTCGGAACAAGGACACAGTCACCTATTTCGAGAGCTTCAGTTTCGACTTCTTCAGTTCTGCCTTCTTTTGTGAGGCGGAGAGCTGTGTCAGGTGTAAGCTTCATCAGGTGAGAAATGGCATCTGTACTTTTATTTGTTGTGTAGATTTCAAGTGAGCCACTAAGTGAGAAAATGAAAATCAGCAGAGCACCTTCCAGCCAGAAACCGATGATCGATGCCCCTACTGCTGCGAGAACCATCAGAATATCAACATTGAGTGACCGGTTTCTTACCAGCTCCATTATGCCTTCTTTCCCCTGATAATACCCGCCAATGATAAAGGAACTGATAAAGAGGACGACATCCAACGGTCTCCAGTTATTATATGATGCAATGCCACCGAACAGGATCAGAAACCCACTGATCACGGTCAGAAGCATTGGCTTGTTATTTTTAAATAGTGCCTTCATATTAGTCACCCTCGTTTATGCTTTATATGTTAAAGATAGCACAATCTTTAGCAGGGACCCAGTGTATTCATTCAGATGAGAATGATACTATTTCTCATTATCCATAATCTTGCCATTATTACTAAAAAGACCTTTGACAGACATATGTATTTTCTGCCAAAGGTCCCATTTATTTTAACGTAATTCCGAAAGAAGTCTCCCACTTCTAAACGTATGGGTGCGAAGCACCAGTGAAAGTGGGAGATGAATGTCGGTCAAGCGATAGCTTGAATTTATTTTTCAAGACCTTTTCTTATTAGTTCGAGGATAGCTGCTGTTCTTGTCGGCAGTCCATTTTCTTTTTGATAGGCGTCTACTTTTTCTAAAATGATTTTTGGCATGCGTATTTCTACGCGTTCTTTGTCAGACATATGTTCACCCCCGACTTGATTGTACGGTATTTTTACAGTATAATCAAGTAGAAAACTAAAAGAGGAGGTGACAAATATGTTGAAAGCATACAAGTACAGATTATACCCAACCGAACAACAAAAAGACTATTTTGCGAACTGTTTCGGATGCGTCCGCTTCATCTACAACAAAATGCTCAGCGACAAAATCGACCACTACAAAGAAACGAAACAGATGCTCCACAATACACCGGCTCAGTACAAAAAAGAATTTTCATTTTTGAAAGAAGTGGACAGTCTAGCCTTGGCGAATGCCCAACAAAATCTGGAAAGAGCCTATAAAAACTTTTACCGAGACAAGTCCGTCGGTTTCCCGAAGTTCAAATCCAAACACAAGTCAAAAGCGAGTTATACCACCAATAACCAAGGCGGAAATATCCGAATGGAAAACGGAAAAATCAAACTTCCAAAAATTGGTTTCGTGAAACTGAAGCAACACAGAAAGTTTGAAGGAGTCATCAAGTCGTGCACCATTTCCATGAACAAGTCCGGAAAGTATTTCGTTTCTATTCTGGTGAAATCAGAAGAGGAGAAAATGGAAATCACCGAAAGGAAAATCGGGATTGATTTAGGCCTTTCGGATTTCGCTATCACTACCAACGATTTAGGTGAGATAAAGAAATACAAAAACCCCAAACATCTGTATAAATCAGAAAAGCAACTCAAGAAAGCCCAGCGTTCGTTGTTCCGCAAACAAAAAGGCGGTAAGAACCGAAACAAAGCCCGCTTGGTGGTTGCTAAGAAACACGAAAAAATCGCCAATCAACGGAAGGATTTCTTGCACAAACTATCCAAAAAGATTACAGACGAAAACCAAGTCATTGTAATAGAAACTCTGTCCAGTAAGAACCTGATGAAAAATCATAAACTGGCAAAAAGCATTGGTGATGCAGGATGGTATGAATTCGTCCGCCAATTAGAATATAAATCCAAGCAAAAAGGACGGACACTTATCAAAGCAGACCGATTCTATCCGTCTAGTCAGGTTTGTTCGAGTTGCGGACACCGAGACGGCAAGAAGCCGCTCAATATCCGGGAGTGGGACTGCCCGACATGCGGGGAATACCTTGACAGAGATATCAATGCCAGCAAAAACCTCTTGGCATTGGCCAAGTAAAAGAAAATCAATGAGGCAGGGACTGCCTTTTGAGCCTACCCCTATCCGATTCCTCTGTCTGTATGAAGTCTGTGCAGACAAGAATGGAGTTCGTAGGAAGCCCCCACTTCAAAATCCAAAGAATTTAAGTGGTGGGTAGTTCACTCTATAACATTAAAGGTAATAATGATGCCATTCGGGTCAGTTACTGACAAACTGTCCTGTTCCCGTTCGAAGGGATAACCGTTTTCTGACAGACGATCGGCCAGCTTATCAATATCTGTCCGGTCAGGCAGAACAAGCGTAAATTGACGTAGTCCCAAATCGCCGGATCGTCGCTTAGGTAAGCCACTACCTGCCCATGTGTTCATTCCAATATGATGGTGATAGTCTCCAGCAGCAATAAAACGTGCCTGAGCACCATACTTGTATTTCAAATCCATTCCAAGAGCATCAGTATAAAACTGCTCTGATTCTTTCAAGTCTGATACGGACAAGTGTATATGACCCACGACAGTTCCTTCAGGAAATAATGGAGATACTTTCTCATCCCGACTGTCCAGCACGCCGTGTGCATCCATCTGTTCTGTCACACCTGGAATCGTTCCGTCATCGTTGATCACCCACTCTTCTTTAGGCTTATCACGGTAAATCTCGATTCCATTGCCTTCAGGATCCTGCAGATATAACGCTTCGCTATAACCATGATCCGAAGCACCGGCAATTGCCACTTCATTTTTTAAAAGATTGTATAATGTATTTCCTAAATGCCTGCGCTCAGGAAGCAAAAAAGCGGTATGGAACAGACCTGCTTTCACTTCTAAGTTATCCTGACCTTGGGTTTCTTCAAGAATAAGCAGGACCTTTCCTGATTCTGCAATACCTAATTTTGATTGTGAGTCAGTTTTTTCAATCAGACTAAGTCCGACTGTATCAGTATAGTAACGCGTCATTTTATCCAGGTCTCTCACATTCAGTTCAGCATACCCTATTTCCATCAGTTTATTTATTCTACCCATCCTTATCCTCCTTTAATTTTACTTACTTTTATATAGTAACACGGATTCGGAATAAAATCATCTTCTTTTATATCTTCTTTGAGCAATCATCGCCAGCCTGATACGATTATATCTCTGAATAATAATAAATGGGACATTTACGATGATTGCATAGAACACCATGACAAAACCCGCCCAGACTGGATTCCACAAGAAAAACAATGGTGCAGGAAGAAGAAGCAGAAGATGAGTCAGTTCTGCCCTTTTCGTTTCCATTATAAACAGCTGCATTGTTTCTACTGTCGTATCAGCCAACTGTTTCTTCTTATAACCCATCTTGAAAAGTGAAGCACCATCCGGGAGTCTGTCTTTCCATTTGTGTACATAAAATACATTTCTCCAGAGCTTCCCCTTTTGTTCAAAGGACCGCTCTCTGAATAAGATGTCTGACGGGTGGTCAGGTCCAAAGTAACTGTAGGGGACTTTCAGGAGACCGAGTGAAATGCTCACGTGGAAAAAAAGCCATACTGCTATGTTTACCCACACTAACCTCAACAATCCTTTCTCCTTTCAGCCTAAAACTTTATTTCTCTGTTCCGCCATCTGACTCTTTTCAGTATTTTCACCTGAAAGACTGCCCAGAGATACAGAAACAGAAAGACTATGATATAAATTACCGGAAAGCCTGCTGTCCATAGCGGAAACTGACCGACTTTGTTCATCAGCCACCTGAACTGCACACAGTAAAAGAAATAGATCAGACCAGGAAGTAGAATACCTGCTGGTCCAAGGGTAACTAATGTCTCGATCAGTATAGTCGTCGACAGGCAAATCCCCGCTATCCACAACGCAATACTTAACAGAACTAAGGGGTGGGTCCCTTCCGATCCATGAAGCAGGCTTTTCGTCCAGCCACTGACCAGCTGACTGAAGCTTTCAGGAAACATCCGGAAATGGACAGTCTTCTTTCCACTGAACACATCAACAGGCAAGCCCGTTTCTTTATACCGTTTTGCCAGTTCGATGTCATCCATGTGGCTGTCCAGTATAGTCCTGTGCCCACCAACTTCTTCATAATGATTACGCGTCGTAAGCAGAAACGGGCCAAAAGCTCCTCTCTCTTCGATACTTTTGCCTAATAGGCTGAACCGATTGACCCCGGCCATGACCATGATATTTGGAACGATCGATGCTGTTTCGTAAACTTTTTTTATCTCATGAAAGGGTTGTATGGATAACAAGCCCTTGTCCTGTTGATTCAAATATTGATCAGCAACTGATTCAAGCGCCCGGTCATTGACAAAGTAGGTGTCGGCATCCAGGAAGAGCAGCCATTCTCCCTTTGCCTTTTCGGCTCCTATCCAGCAAGCTGCAGATTTTCCCCCTGATTCAAGTTTTGATTCTTCAGTGGACAATACTTTCGCATCGTGCGCTGCCGCAATCCTAGCTGTATCGTCTGTGGATTCATCATCCACAACAATAACTTCCAAAGCCTTATAAGTCTGTCTATTCAAGGACTTCAATAGGTTCGGCAGAGATTCTTCTTCGTCTCTGGCCGGGATAATGACAGAAAGTGCTGGCAGATTTCTGTCAGATTTGGTTAAAGGAATGGCGGGTATTTTAAACAAAAAGAAACACCCGCTCATCAGACCGATAGAAAGGAGCACGGCAAGTATTCCCTCACTCATCTGCGCACATCCTTTCTCTCAATATGATTACCAGCTGTTACTTGTCTTCATTTATGATGATGTTGGCGACTTGCTGCCCACTTAACGTGACCATCGGCATTCCGCCACCGGGGTTGACCGATCCTCCGGCAAAATAAAGGTTCTTGTACTGGTCACTTTTCTTAGGAAACTTGAACCCCTTGTTCTTTTTCCGGTCAGAAACAACACCGTAGATTGCGCCATGTGTAGAGTAATAAGTCTGTTCAATGTCCACAGGCGTCCACTGATCTTCAACTACAATATGTTTTCTCAAATCA
Source organism: Alkalibacterium sp. s-m-28 (assembly GCF_054658175.1). Classification (NCBI taxonomy): domain Bacteria; kingdom Bacillati; phylum Bacillota; class Bacilli; order Lactobacillales; family Carnobacteriaceae; genus Alkalibacterium; species Alkalibacterium sp. s-m-28. Next base: position 2,419 of record NZ_BAAGIQ010000068.1, on the reverse strand, counting down.
GTCAGACCCATATGCTCCAGTTTGATCAGAACACGTTCTCTCAGCTGAGCATAATCAGCATCGGTAAACGGCCGATCCTGATTATAAGGAATATGCGGAAGGATCTTGATATTCTCATGTCCTTCAGGTGCCTGAGACGGGTCGGTCTTGTTGCTGTTTACAAGATAAATCGTTGGGTCCTCAGGCAATCCTTTATCTTTAAAGACTGTCTTGTAGTTACGCTTGGAGTTTTCAGAGAAGAAAAAGTTGTGATGAGCCAGCTGCGGGTAAGTCCGGTCGACACCAAGGTGAAGCACGAGGCCGGATGCTGCTGGTTCAAATGTCTCTTCCAGTTTATCTGTATGGGCGGCATCGACATTTAAAAGTCGCTTGTAGGTGGGAATAACTTCCATGTTTGAAACGATTTTATCAGCCCTGACATGCTCACCATTGCCAAGCTTTATACCTGTCACTTCATTCTCTTCATTCGTATCGATTGCTGTCACTTCAACACCTGTATGAAAGCTCACACCGACTTCTTTTCCAAGTTGGACTAAACCTTCAGCCAGCTTGTGCATGCCTCCGTCGACATACCAGAGTCCCATTTTCTTCTGTACGTATGCCAGAACATTCAAGACAGCCGGTGCTTCATCTGCAGAGGAACCGACATATTTAATGTAATACTTCAGCATGTCCCTCATGTAAGGATTTTTTACACGCTTATCAATACCTTGAGCCATTGTATGGAAATAATCGAACCCCTTCAATGCAGGGATAAGACCATGGTAATCAATGATGGATTTCAGATCATCCAGTCCTTTATTAAAATACCCTTCTTCAGTTGCCTCATATAATCGGCGAGTATAATCAAGATAATTGCGGTATTCCTGAAGGTCCGTATCACTTAACGCAGGATTCTTCTGCTTCATTTCATCCAGATCATTGTACAAATCAATGGTTGTCCCGTCAGTGAAGAACGAACGCCATTCCAGATCAAGTTGTCTGAGAGGCACATAGTCTGCCAGCTTTTTTCCGTTTCTTTTAAATAATTCATCAAAAATATGAGGCATGGTGAGAATAGATGGCCCGAGATCGAAGCCGAATCCTTCTTTTTCCAGCCTGTTCAGTTTGCCGCCCAGGTGACTGTTTTTTTCATACAAGGACACAGTATAGCCGTTTTGAGCCAGTGATATGGCAGATGACAATCCACCCAGTCCTCCACCGATGACTACGACCGTTTTCCCCTGATGGTTTACTTTCGTCATATTTTCTGCCTCATTCTTGTAAATTTTCTCTCTCACTTATCAAATTGCATCTTTACTTCTCTCAATATTCGCATTTTCATTATCATGGAAGTCTTGGTTCTCTTGGAAAAGCAGTCATAATTATTCTGTCTCACAGCGTCAAGTATTCCGCCGTATACTTTTGATGACAAGGCAACAGGATACTGACTATCCTTGTCAAAAAGATCTAATGATTTAGTGAAGTCCAGATAAAGCTGTTCAGCCCTTAAGGCAAGTGTTTCCCAAATACTGATAAATGATTCGTTGATCACTCCATCAGACAGATTCTGTTCAGTATAGTTAAACTTCTTCATTAAACCAGACGGCAGATAAATACGATGAATCTTCCGGTAGTCTTCTCCGACATCTCTTAATATGTTCGTCAGCTGCATAGCGACGCCTAAAGCGATTGCCTGCTCTTTTAACTCCTGATGGTTCTCAGTTGCTATGATCGGAAGAAGCATCAGACCAACAGATCCAGCTACATAGTAACTGTAAGCCTCCACTTCTTCCAGCGTCGAGGGCTGTTCGAAATGATAGTCCATTGCCTGCCCTTTCAGCTGATCATAAAATGGTTGAATCGGCATATCAAATCTGCTGAAGACATCTCTCAATGCGTGCCAGATCGGGTGGTCCGCTTCTCTCCCTTGCTCAAATCGGTTCAGTTCGCTGGTCAGCATAGCCAGTGCTTCAGCCTGCTGCTCTTTTGTTTCTGCTTCATCGATGCTGTCATCTGCCAAGCGACAGAAAGCATAAATGGCATACACTGCTTCAGCCTTATCTTTTGGCAGCTTCGAAAAAGCAAAATAAAAACTCTTGGACTGTTCTTTTATAATCTCTTCGCAGTAAGCATAGGCCTGATCTATGCCTGAAGAGTGTATCCGTTCTTTTTCGATACAAGCTCCTCCTCTAAAAAATATAAATGGTATAGAGAGTGTTCTTAAACTCTATTTCCATAACACTTGTCATTTACATTATTTAATTCATAGTAACATACTTCAAATATAATCAATATATGATACGCCACCAGGTATGTGTCAAGACTTTGGCGGAAACTTTTTTTCTAGAGATGGTAACTCTTCAATTTTAATATTAAAATGGCTCATTCTGTGTGTTTCATTACCCAAACATTTTCTTCAGTTGTCCCATTGGACTTG
>NZ_BAAGIQ010000067.1:0-11397 GCF_054658175.1 Alkalibacterium sp. s-m-28 | reverse complement strand
AACGAAGCGTTGCGATTAACCGTAGGGATTACGGGGTTAGCCTGATAAAGTAACCGACCGATAGGTTGGTGTTCTCAGGAATCCCCCACTTCAAGGAGAGTTAGCGAGTAAGTGGGGGTAGTTCAATCGGCTATCTGCCAACTGCATTCGGAATGAATATCTTTATCGTCCTGCCGATCGGTTTTCTGGCCGTTATTGCTGTAGTCTTTCTGTTGGGTAAAAAAGTCGATACGATGCAACCTGAACACACTGACAAATAAAGCATAGTAAATACTGATAAAAAAACATAAGAGCATGTTTTTCTGTATTCAGGTAAGTTACCTGTGACAGGAGAGACATGCTCTTTTATATTACTGATTTAGGAGCGGATCCAAGGTGACTAAATGATTTACCCACTGGAGTCTGACCTCAAGAATCAGTCAGGAGTCCGTCTGACCATAAAAGCCGTTTCAGTCGATTCCTTAAACCCATTTTTCTTGTAGAATGAGAAAGCCGGCACGGAATAATCAGTGACCAGAGTAATATAGTCGATTTCAAGAGTCTTAAGATGAACAGATAACTCTTTCATAAAAAAACTGCCCAGTCCTTGTTTCTGCTCGGATTCCTTGACAAAGAATTCCTTGATATAATACTCGCGGCCCTCCCACCAGTTTGTGACATAACCGAGTGCTCCTCCAATAACTGCATCTGACTCATCCACCAAGACGAAAGAGAGGGTATTGCCGTAATCGGTAAGGTCCTTCAGATAGCTATCCACCTGTGCGTCGTCTACCCATTTGTCATTCCAGGGTTCAGCTGAAAACACATCGACAAAGATTTGCCTCATTTCTTCATAATAAATACTGCTTAACTGTTTGACTTCCATAGTTGTCTCCTTCTGCGAATTCTCTAATATATAATAGAAAGTATAGCATGTCTCAAGTTGCTCCAGGGATAAAAAATAGAGTTAGTCAGGTATGGTTTAGAACTCGTTATATTTGCGAATTAGGATCAGTTGTTTTACCATTTACGTACATCAATGCATTATAAGACTGCAGACAATAAAGGAGAGAGTAGAAATGAAGATAGAGGTAGTCAAAGAAGATATTACAGAGATGAAAGTTGATGCAATCGTCAATGCGGCTAACAAATCTCTTTTAGGTGGAGGAGGAGTGGACGGGGCGATTCACCGGGCTGCAGGATCTAAGCTTAAAGAAGACTGCAGAAAACTGAATGGCGCTGATACAGGGGAAGCGAAAATTACAGAAGGCTTTGATCTGCCGGCCCGTTATGTGATCCATGCCGTTGGCCCGGTCTATAATGACGGATTCAGAGGAGAAGCTGAAGTCGTGCTATCAGAACAGTATGAGTCTGGCAGAACAGTATAAGCTGAAAACCATAGCTTTTCCTGCAATCAGTACAGGAATCTACGGGTACCCTAAGGAAGAAGCAGCCGAGATTGCGGTCGATACGATCAGATCTTGCGAAACAGACAGTTACTCAGTTGAAACAGTCTATCTGGTAGCTTACGATGACGAGACGTTTACCAGCCTGAACCAGGCAAAAAACAAGAGAGGATAGTGTCACAATGAAAAAATATATACGCTTTGGATTAATGATTCTTACTTCAACCCTCATCATGTATGGACTTATGTATCTTAACACATATGAACGCTCACATGTGTATTTCAGTGAGACACGTGTTTATATGGCAATTATGATGGGCGCAGTGATGGCGATTGTCATGATGCTGTTCATGTGGAAAATGTATAAGAATAAAAAATTGAACAGTATTATACTGACAGGTTCAGTTGTCGTTTTCGGACTCATGCTGTTTTTAGTACGTAGCCAGACGACTGTTAATGAAGTATCCTGGATGAGATCCATGATTCCACATCACTCCATTGCTATCCTGACCAGTGAGCGTGCGAATTTTGAAGATGAACGCGTTCAGCAGCTGGCAGATGAAATAATAGAGGACCAGGTAGAAGAAATCGCAGAGATGGAAGCATTGATCGAAGAACTTCAGAATGAAGAAGACGAGGACAGTCCCGAAGACGACTAGCTATAAAAAACAACTTCTATCTAAGTCTATGCTAATTAAGCAGACTTGAGATAGAAGTTGTTTGTGTATTTATTTACTGATCTGAAACAGGCTTGGATTCTTCAGGAATTTCTTCTGTTGAGTCTTTAGTCTTACCTAGGGCATAAGTCAGGGCATAACAGGCACCAGCGAGAGCCAAGGCTACAACCAATCTAAAGAATGCTCCTGATCCAGTCAGGTCATCTAATGCATTTGTATTAGCCACTACTGCAATAGGGGAGGCTAATACTAGTCCAAGAATTGAAGCATAAGTGAAGCCGGGCTGCGTCTTGAAGAAGTAGTCGATTACTTTACTGATCAGAATGATACCAGCTACCATACCTAATGCAAAAGTAATTAATAGGATAGTGACCGGGACAAGTGCTTCAAAGTTCCAGTTGACCAGCGCTTCTGTAAACCCGTTGATTGTATTGATAACAGCATAGTAGTAGCCAATGATCAGCATGAGCAAAGACCCGCTCACTCCAGGAATGACCATGGCTGCAGCCGATATGAGGCCGACGAAGAACAAAGCAATCAGCGAACCGATTCCGAGACTGACGCTCTGTACGCCGCCCCCGGCCACTTCAGCTACTCCTATCCAAGTAACAATCAGGAAGAAGATAATGAACAGAACAAAGTGAAGTGGACCAATTGTTTTCTTCTCAGCTTCAAGACTTTTGTAGAAAGATTTTCTTAAGATCGGAAGGCCACCTAAAATCAGCCCGACGAAGGCAAATGCCGTATATAAAGTGTAACTACTCAAAAGCCATTCGATGACGATAGAGAATCCGGCCACCCCGGTCAGTGCACCAATAACCAGTGGTACGATTATTTTTAAACTAGGCTTCAGTTCCTGTCTGAAATGAGTGACCGCATGAATCACATCGTCATAAATACCGAAGGATACAGCCATGGTTCCTCCAGAAACTCCAGGAATGATATTTGAAATCCCGATAAATAATCCTTTAATTGCCATCCATATGAATTGCATAATAATCTCCTTTACGTTAATTAACGGTCGATTGAAATTCTGTGTACGAGAATCATTTTACCATATATTTTTTAATTTGATAGTAGAAAAAAAGGCCTTATCCAGTCCAGCAATGTATATACGGATAAGGCCCTTATATAATTGTTCAGTTCAGCTTATCTATATATTTCTTGACCTGTCCGAGGAATCCCTGATCACAGGCAATCTGAAGTTCATCGCCAGGGAGAAGGACAGTATCACGGTGTGGCATGAATTCATTGTGGTGTCTCTTGATTCTTACACACTTAGCATTATAAGGAAGAGTAAGTTGACTCATCTGCATACCGTCCAAATAACTGTTTGGCTCGACAAAGACATCCATATAGATTAGTTTACCTTCAAAAACAGTGGGAAAGCGGTTGGTCTTATTATATAGAGTAATTTCGTCAACGGGTTCAAGACCTAGGATATCTGCAATAATATAGGCAGTAAGACAGACGACAGCAATTGGCATCATCTGTGTGATTGATCCCGTAATTTCTGTCAGAAGTACGATAGCTGTCAGAGGAGCTTTTGAAATAGCTGTGAAAAATCCACCCATTGCAAAGATAACAAAATTACGGATGAATTCATCTTCCATTCCCGTTCCTCTAAGAGCAAGATTTCCGAAGATGCCACCAAGTACTGCACCGATAGTCAGCATTGGAATAAGCATGCCGCCTGGAATACCCGATCCATAGGCGATCTGGAAGCCGATGAATTTGAATAACAGGATTGCAAGGAGAATCGTTGTGGACGTTCGAACAGAAGCAATATCAGTAATGATACCTGTTCCTCCACCAAGCATATCCTGCCAGAAAAAGCCGGTAGGAATAACCAGAATGAATGGAATAAAGCCGTATAGATAAACTGGAACAGGTAAACTGGCATAAATTTTCGGCATAATGAACAGCACCTTATGAAATACCCAGCCTGCAAGAGCAAGCAGAACGCCTAATAGCACAAGATAAAGATAATGTTCCAGAGGAAACTCCGCCATTCGGCCTAACGCAAGAGCCGGTTGTGACCCGAAAATATGGAAGGCCAGGAAATTCGCAGTAACGGAAGCGGAAAACACTGTGAGAATAAGTACGCCGGAAAACCTGTGGTGAACCTCTTCAAGGATGATGACCAGACCGGACAATGGCGCATTGAAGGCTGCGGAGAGACCGGCTGCCGCACCACTTGAAATAAGTATACTCTCCTGTGACTTGTTTCCTTTCAGAAAAGAGTTAATTCCTTGTCCAACGACCCCGCCGATCTGGATGGAAGGCCCCTCTCGACCGACAGGAATACCGAGCCCCAGGACTAGGGTACTTGCGGCAAATTTACGCCAGAGAATAGACACCCAGTTCAGTTTCAGCGTTCCAAGAAGCTGACCTTTGAGTTCAGCGACCCCATTCCCTTGAATATCCGGATCGTCTCTTCCCATCAATATAACGAGAAAGCCTATAAAAAGGACAAAAAGAGACCAGCCGATGATCCATAAAGGGTTGTTCCTTAAATAAGAATAAATAACCGGCATGAAGTTTAATGTAGTATAAATGGCCATTCTAAAAGCACTGACAACAGCACCTGCGACTGCGCCCACTAGAATCCCTTTCAGGACATAACTGATTCTAGACCAGTCGATAAATTTCAAGCGTTTCATTTGGAAACTCCTTTAAAGCTAGTTTAGTTTAATTTGTCCAGCTGTTTTTTGACTTCAGATACAAAGCCGCTGTCTGCTGTGAAAAACAGCTCGTCTCCTGACCAGAATACCGTATCTTGGTGCGGAATGAACTCGTTATTGTGTCTTCTGACCTTAACCAGTTTCGATCCGTAAGGAAGTCTTAAGTATCGGGCCATCATGCCATCCAGATCACTGTCCGGCTCAACGGATACTTCAAATTCAATGACTTCTCCTTCAAAGACTTTAGGAATCTGATGTATTTTCTTCTGAAGCAACTCTTCATAAACCGGATCAGAGCCAAGAAAGTCAGCGACAACATACGCTGTCAGACAGACAACCGCAAGAGGCATCAGATGCGTTACTGTCCCCGTCATTTCAGTGATCAGCATAACTGCAGTGAGCGGGACTTTGGTCACGGCAGTTAGAAGGCCGCCCATTGCATAGATGATGAAGCTTCTGATGAATATATCTTCGATTCCCGTAATCCATAAAGCACCGTTTCCGTAAATAGCTCCCAGTAATGCGCCCAGGCTGAGTACTGGGATGAAGATTCCCCCTGGCAGACCTGATCCATATGAGATGTGAGAATAAACGAAACGAAACAGGAAAATACCTACCAGCAGGTGTGTGCTTATGCGCCCGGAACTGATTAATAAGATAATACCTGTCCCTCCACCAAGCATTTCAGGAAGAAAGATTCCGATGGGTATAACTAGAATAAATGGAAGAAAGCCATATAGATAAGGTGGAATAGGAATTTTTTGATAAAGTTTAGGCATATACATCAGAACTTCTTGATAAGCCCACCCCATAACTGCTACAAATATCCCCATGATTACCAAGTGGGCATAATGCTCCAGAGGGAACTGAAGAAGTGACCCGAGATCCAGCGCAGGCTGCACACCGAAAATCGTATAGGCAACAAAGTTAGCTGTAATTGATGCAGAAAAAGCAGTCAGGAGAAGAACACTAGAAAATTTATGGTGCACTTCTTCCAGTATGAACATGATTCCTGATACCGGGGCATTGAAGGCAGCGGATAAGCCGGCACTTGCTCCAGCAGAAATAAGAATATTCTGTTGAGACTTGTTACCTTTAAGGTAGTGATTGACCCCTTGACCAACCGCTCCTCCGAGCTGAATGGAAGGGCCCTCTCGACCTAATGCAAGTCCTGAACCGATGGGACAGCACGCCTCCAACAAACTTACGCCAGAGGATAGACAGCCAGTTCAGCTTCAATACCCCGTGAAGCTGTCCTTCGATATCCTGGATCCCTGATCCTTTAATGTCCGGTTCGTCTCTGATCATCAATGCAATAATAAATGCTATAATGGCAATACCTAATATTAATGGTAGAATCCATACTGGATTATTTCCTGCAAAGGCATAAACATCACGCATGAATGTCAGCATCGTCTCGATGGATACGCGGAACAGACTGACGACGATTCCGACGAGTACGCCGACCAGCAGCCCTCTAGCTACGTAAGCTATTTTAGACCAGTCAAACAAATTTAATGTCTTCATTATTTATAAAACTCCTAAAAACCACTTTAGTATCTTTTACATAAGTACTAAGATAACGAATATACAAGTGAAAAGCAATACAATGATCCTAATTGACTGAGTATTCTAATATATGTTCAGATAACTGCATGTAATTAAGGCAATTATTGCACAAGGATCGAAAGCATGCTACGATTTAACGAGATACTACGAGGAGGAACTGAAATGATTCTAATGGGTGTTGAACTGACCATTCTGATTTACGATTCATACTCCTTGAAAGACAAGCGCAGCACGGTCAAAAGTGTCGTGCATCGCATTAGAAACAGGCATCATCTGACAACTGCAGAAGTTGACGAGTGGGACCTCCACAATAAGGCTGTGCTGGGCTTCGGCGTAGTCGGAAGCAACCGTCAGCTTTGTCGGCAGCAGATCGAAGCGGCTCTGAAAGATGTAGAAGAGCATTATGAAATTGAAATACTTCATGTCGAGTGGATCGAAGCTTAGCGACCACGGACCCGTCAAAACTAATTAAAAGGATGAACGCGATGACTGAACCGACAATCGATAGTTTGAAAGAGCATTCCGGAGACTACAGGATGATCAATCTGCTGATGGGCTATACTAAAAGCCAGATGATGCAGATAGCTAGCAGTCACGGTCTGACTCTACCCAAAAGCTGGAAGAAGATAAAAGTCGCTGAAGCGCTGATGCCGCATATTCTTCATCAGGCTCAGACACTTTATCAGGAAATTCTGGATGAAGTTTTATCCATCATTTCAGAAAGCAATCAGAACGTACTGCCTGTAAAAGACAGTGAAAGTCTGAAAAGTTTCGCACCACTTATAAAGAAAGGCTTCTTTTTTGCAGTGACGGTAGAAGACAGCTCTATCGTCATTATTCCGACTGAGCTGATAGACGCCATAAATGAAGGCAGGCCACAAGAGGATGTCTTTCAAGCCATCCCGTCCGATGCTCAGGGAGAAGAACCAGCTGATAAGTTGACTGAATTGAGAAATCAGTCTGCTGATGGAGAAGAGGAGACATCCGATCATTCTGAAAAAACATATGACCTGCTGCTGAAATGGAAAAAGCAGCTGACAGCGATATACGGCGGCTTTTCAAGCAGTCATCTTCATGAGGTCTGGAACAGGTACTATACGGATTCTCTGACTGAAGAAGAAATTACTGAGATACTTACTGACTAATTTATATTAGAAAAGAGGAAAGCGCATGATTAGAATACTGATCGATTCTGGCATCGACCAGAACAATTATATGAAAAAAACATATGACTATGACTTTCTGCCATTAAGCGTCATTATTAATGAAAAGGATTATCTGGACCAGGTGGAACTGTCTCTGGAAGATGTGCACGGCTATATGAAAGAAGGGATTCTTCCTAAAACGTCTCAGGTTTCTCCCAAGACTGTGATCGATACCCTTGATGCCTGCCGAGAGAGGGGAGAAGATGTCATTTACATTACTATCTACAGTCAGTTTTCCGGGACCTATCAGGTTGCACAGACAACTGTGGAAGCGTATTTGGAAAAATATCCTGATATGAACATCGCTGTGATCGATTCCAAGGGTGGCTCTGGCGGAGGGGCCCTGCTGGCTCTTCAGGCAATGGAAATGGCCAAGAAGAATGAAGATTTCGAAACCATCGTCAGCCAGACCATAGAAAATACAGAACACATCAAGTATCACTTTACCTTGAGTAATCTGAAATGGCTCGTCAAAGGTGGGCGTCTGCCGAAAGCAGCTGGATATGCCGGAGATGCATTGAATATCAAGCCTTATCTATCTGTAAACGAAACGGGCATTTACCTGAAGAAACTGGTCAGAGGTCAGGACCGAATATACAAGCGGATGATAAAAGATGTGAAAAAAGGGATAGACGGCTTTACCGATCAGCTGGTCACGATCAGTCACGTCAATGACATTGAAAGCGCAAAGCAACTCGAAAAAATGGTACAGGAAGAACTTCCGGATGTTACCACACAGATTTTTGATATCGGAGCGGTACTGGCTGCCCATTTAGGCATAGGCGGCGTTGGTGTATTTTACTTTGATCAGAAACCGTCGCAGTATATGTACATTGAAGAATAAGAAAGCTGCGGGAATCTCAGAATAACGACAGACAGGATCTGAATGAATAGAAAGCTGTTCTCCTCCAGAAGAGGGAAACAGCTTTTTTGTATGGAATTATCAGAAGAAGCTGTTAGGTGGAGTACAGTGCATATTATTTGTTCTTTATTAATACCTTGGCTATACTGAAAGTGTTCAATAAAAAAAGGAAAAGGAGTTTGATAATATGGATAATGTCGGAGATTCGTTTCAGCGAGGACTGAACACGTTCATCGATTTTCTTCCTCGTTTGTTAATGGGGTTACTACTTATTCTAGTAGCCTGGGTCGTCGCTACTCTAGTGAAGAAAGCAATCATTAAAGGGCTGAAGGCAACAGGTCTTGCATCAAAATTACAGGACTGGGGTGCAGCTAATAACGAGAACCAGGGACATTCGATGGTCAATGCCTTAGGTAAAGTAGGGTACTTCCTGGTATGGGTATTCTTCCTTCCAGGTATCTTTTACACATTCGGACTTGAAGCAATTGGTCAGCCGATTCAGAATATGCTTGATACGGCATTTGCATTCCTGCCTAATATCATCTCAGCTATTGTTATTCTCGTATTAGGTTTCTATGCAGCTAAATTCGTCAAGAATCTGGTTTATAATCTTGCAGTTGCTGCCAATCTTGACCGGTTCTTGAATAAACTCTCAGGTTCTGAGACGGCTACATCAGATGTTGAAGACAGCAAGGGAACGATTGCATCAGTATTGGCTAATATCGTATACTTCCTAATCTTAGTACCAATTATTTTGGTTGCACTGGATGTATTAAATATCGACACGATAGCTCAGCCGGTTAGTGATGTACTCAATACGATTCTTCAAGCTATTCCAAATATATTAGTCGCAGTAGTTCTACTTGCAATTGGTATGGCTTTAGCTAAATTTATTGGAGATATCGTTACCGATCTATTGAGAGGAACTGGTTTTAACAAATATTCTTCATATTTAAGAAAATCAGTCAATATGGACATTGATCTGGCTCATTTGGTCGGACAAGTTGTTGCTGTACTGATCGGTCTGTTCTTCCTGGTAGAAGCACTTAATGTTTTGAATCTTCAAATGTTGAACATTATCGTTGGCGCAGTAATTGCTTATCTGCCTAATGTACTGTTTGCAGCCATCATCATTGGACTGGCATTCGTTGGAGGACAATTGCTGGCTTCAGGAATCAAGAAAGCAACAGGCAGTCCCTTTGCAGGCGTTATGCTTAAATATATCCTGATCGTTTTTGCAGTATTCATGGCACTTGATCAGCTGAACTTTGCTTCAAGCATCGTGAACTTTGCATTCATGTTCATTATTGGTGGACTTGCAGTAGCCTTTGCCTTGGCATTTGGACTTGGTGGACGCGACTTTGCCAGAAAGCAGCTTGAACGTGCTGATAAAAAAATTGAAAAAGAAAGCAATAAATCAGGAGATCCATCAGTTGAACCAACAGTTGACTCAACTGACCAGTCATCACCAGACTTATAAGATTAACTAGACAATATAGGGCAGATGACTCAATTATGTCATGAAGCCGTAATTGAATAGTGGACACGACCATCGATAGTTCCTTATTGGAAAAACGGTGGTCGTGTTTTTTGTTATAAAATAACCATTTATCAAAAGTAAATAGACTGATCATGTCCTTAATAATGAATCAATCTGACAAAAGTGGAAGATACTTACGAAATTGGTTATACTGGAAGAGTAGCTTAAAAAATGAGGTGAACAACTATGAAAGTAGAATTAGTAGGCTGCATTGTAAAAAGAGGGCAGGGAGATACATGTCTGAAAATGGCAGCCAAAAAAGGAGTTAACGGTGGTACGGTCATCAGAGGGGAAGGAACAGTACAAGGCAGAGTATTGAACAAACTGGGTCTGGATAAAGTCCGAAAAGAAATAGCTGTATTTATCTCTGACGAATCGACAGCTCAGACAGCAATGATGCATATAGCTGACACTATGGGGATGACAAGAAAAAATAAAGGGATCTGCTTCAGACTCCCACTTGCAGGTGCAATGGGCCTTGTCAAACAACAGGCGGCTGATCAATCTGAACTAATCGATCCAGCTGACAGTCAAGGTTTTGACCAGGAATGGAATCAGATGGAAAATAAAGGAATAGATACGAAGGAGCCGGATAATATGTTTCAGGCGATTGTTGTAATTACAAAAGAAGGTCAATCTGAAATAGTGATGGAGGCAGCTCAGGCAGCAGGTGCCCAGGGCGGCACAGTGATTCAGGCACATGGCGCAGGAGGGTACGAGACAAAAAAAGTATTCAATATGGAAATTGAGCCTGAAAAAGATATGGTACTGATCATTTCATCCAGAGATCAGACCAAGGCTATTACTACAGAAATCAATAAGGTTTTAGGACTGGAAAAACCAAACTCCGGTATTCTATTTGTAGCGGATCTAAGTGAAACGATAGGAGTTATTTAAATTAAAAAAAAGGGGAATAATCTGACATGCCTATACTAATTGAAAAAATGCTTGAAGTCACACGTTCAGTTACCCCTATCTTTCTCTTTGTTCTGATGATTCATTTTTTCCTTGTGCCGTTTTCTTCAAGTCTATTAATCGCCTTTTTTCTAGGCACTCTAGCTATCGTAATCGGCCTTAGTCTATTTCTGGTCGGTGTTGATATTGCTATAACGCCTATTGGAGAATACATAGGAAAAGGAGTAGCGAAATCCAACCGTATCTATGTCCTGGTTACTGTGGGTTTCCTGATCGGTTTTATAATATCGGCAGCTGAACCTAGTTTAACGGTACTAGGAAATCAGGTCAGTATTGTCACTAGTGGAACGATCGACAGTTTTCAGCTGATCCTGACCGTTTCGATAGGTATTGCAATTATGGTAGTCGTAGGGCTGTTGAGAATTGTATATAACTCAAGTTTCGCACCCCTAAGAACGACGTTCTATCCTTTTACCGTAAAGATCAGTTAGAATATTGAACTTAAAAGTACAGAAAAAGACACCTCTCTTTGGTAAAATGTAGTTACCAACAAACATTCC
>NZ_BAAGIQ010000066.1:0-11600 GCF_054658175.1 Alkalibacterium sp. s-m-28 | reverse complement strand
TGGACAGTGCTAAACGCATTGGTTACTCCAGAAAGAAATACTGGAGACTGTCAAAAACACCTGAAGTTCATTGGGTGCTTACAACGAAAAGACTCTACCGGTGGAACGTAGTTTCACTACGAGACCTAGCAGAGTCTGCTTACTTAAGATATTGAACCGCCGTATACGGAACCGTACGTACGGTGGTGTGAGAGGACGATAAATGAATTAATCATTTATCTCCTACTCGATTCTAAATTGCTATTACCGGTCAAATTAAGTATACTAAAATAGTACAAATCAGGTCATTTGATCTGACAAGTGAATGGACAGGCATCATTTTAGAGAATATTATTCCATTTCAAATTGCCCATGATAATCCGGATTAAAAAATAAATGAGCGGTACCCATATTCGACGGGAGGATGAGGACAGATGAACGCAAAAGACTGGTTCACTATTCCAAATATATTGTCATATTTCAGGTTAATACTTATTCCGTATTTTGTAATTGCTTATATGTCTGCTGAATCCCATGGTGAATATGTGTACGCGACGGGTATTCTGGTTTTGTCCGGACTGACTGATGCTGTGGATGGGTTTATAGCAAGACGCTTTAATCAGGGGACAAAAATCGGACAGCTTCTTGATCCTGTTGCCGATAAACTGACCCAGGTGGCAGTCGTTGCCGTTCTAATGTTTAAGTGGCCGGTGTTTCTCTTTCTATTTATTCTTTTCCTGGTGAAGGAAACTTATATGTTTGTAGAAAACATCCGGCTGTATAAAAAACAGAAAACACTGGATGGATCGATCTGGCCGGGTAAAGTTGCTACGATCGTCTTTTACTTCACTATGTTCATTGCTGTTTTTTTCCCAACACTGACTGAGGGCACCGTAGTTCTTCTGGTAGGCGTAGCGAGTATCTTTCAAATCAGTGCATTTTATCATTACAGTAAGTTATTCAGAGATATGCACAGTAACGAAGTATAATAAGGTGTGTTATTATAAAATTCTGATTTACGTGTGATAAACTAGTGGAAAGCAAGAGGAGTAATGTCATGGAAACTGGAGTGGGGCTGGATAATGCAAAGAAATACCTTGAAGCCAGTAATGAGTTGAATGTTATCAAATCATTCAATTACCACCTTTAGAAGACCCCGTATTGCCGTCTTTAACAGATGACCTCATGGCACAGAAAAAAAGGACCCGACAAGATAAACGAATAAAATGGTTGGATATTGCTATTACTATTACTCAGGAACATAATTACTGAATGACCAGCGTGTTGACAAACGCATTAGATTTTATGTATCATAATTTGAATGACAAATCAGCAGGAATCGTCAGTTATGAATTTATGGGTTGAGAATGAACAGCTGAAGAGTTTCGGATAGTCTTGTCATAATTTAAAATACTCATGTAAGAACGCATCCTAATGTGTCAATATCCTGAACTGAAAATTTCTGCCATGGACATAATCTAGGACAATAGTCAGGAGTAAAAAACTGAAAATGTGACCCTGCCATACCCACTAGAAAAGTATTTACCTTATTAGGTGGTGAGAAAGATGAATGACAATAGAGACCAGCTTAAAGCATTGACAATTTTGCTTAAAGCATCTTCAAGTGTAGAAAAAGTAGTAAAAAATGATATGGCATCTTATGGATTGAATGCAACCGAGTTTTCAGTACTTGAACTTCTATTCAATAAAGGACGTCAACCAATACAGATGATCGGAAAACAGATCCTGTTAGCTTCAAGCAGCATCACATATGTCGTTGACAGACTAGAGGAAAAAGGATTTGTCGATAGAGTAGCCGATAAGTTTGACAGAAGAGTCACCTTCTGCGAGCTCACGCAGGAAGGGC
Source organism: Alkalibacterium sp. s-m-28 (assembly GCF_054658175.1). Classification (NCBI taxonomy): domain Bacteria; kingdom Bacillati; phylum Bacillota; class Bacilli; order Lactobacillales; family Carnobacteriaceae; genus Alkalibacterium; species Alkalibacterium sp. s-m-28. Next base: position 9,754 of record NZ_BAAGIQ010000066.1, on the reverse strand, counting down.
ATACTCTGATGAAGGAAATATTTCCTAAGCATGCAGATAAAATAGCTGAAATTTTTGAAGAATGCACATTAGAAGAAATAAAAACTTTACAGAACACCCTAAAAAAAGTCGGGTATAAAGCAGTCAGCTTACAGGACACTTAACTAGGGCCAACCTTTATTCGCTTTCATAATCTCGAGTTTGACAGTCAAAACGACAAGAATGCCTTAGGTATAGGCTCTCTTGTCGTTTTTTTAGTTAAAAAAGTGCGTACTATTTTTGTTTTTTGGTTTGTTTTAAAATTTTTTTCATTCTTTTTTGAGGAATAATTTCAGTGTCCGTTCTAAACCCAAACTCCTCATGGAGTTGATCAGTCAAATCCGTTCGTGTATAGGTTGGAATATATCCTTCTCCCAAGTATTCAAACACACGCATCTTGCGTAGTGTATCAATGATATCAGGACAGGTATAGGCTTCATCTAACTTTTTTTCAAGAATACGATAAACCAGTAATGAAAGAAAACAAGTGAGGAAATGTGCTTTAATCCGGTCATCCTTTCGAACAAAAACCGGTCGTGCACGCATTTCACTTTTCAGAATACGAAAGGTTTCTTCAATCTCCCAGCGCCGTTGAGATATTTTAAGTATCTCTTCCGAATCCCCCGATACATTTGTACAGATACCGTATAAACCATCGTATTTCGCTTCTTCTTTTATCTTCTCTTGATCTACTGTGACTTGAAAGTCCTTAGCGATTTCGCCTTCTTTAGTGACATGTGTCTCTTTTAAGAAACGCTTGAAATCTGTTGGACGTTTTTTCTTTAATTGACTCGGGTTATCGGCTTTCTTCATAGCTCGTTCAATCTGTTTTCTGCGAATCTCTTCTTGATAGCGTTTATGTTTGGGAGAAAAAGTGATAATCAATCGCTGTTCTAATCCATTTTCATGTATCCAGCGTTCTTTATAATAGTGTCCTTTATCTTTTTCTAAATCCAAATCTTCCAGATTTATTTTACGGGCAGACCGATGCGATTCCCCTACGGGGAGCCAGCCCTTGGTATCCAATGCCCATTCTTTTAAATGCTTTTTTAACAGTTTAATGGACTGAGTCGTAATAAATCCTCTATTTCCAAAAGAGTTATAGAGTCTATTGTCATGAGAGGATAGTCCAGCGTCTGTACAGACAATAAATTGGGACAAGTTAAAATCGCGTATAATTCTCTTTTCCAATGGCTTTAACGTCGGTTGTTCATTTTGGTTGCCTGAGTGAATCACGAAAGAAAGGGGCAGTCCGTTTCCATCCATGAACAGTCCCATTTGAACAATGGGGTTAGGGCGATTCTCTTTAGACATGCCGTATTGTTTTAAACCTTCGGCTTCTTCAATTTCAAAATAGAAATTCGTGCAATCGTAATATAATACCTGTTGGTTACGTTCCACAATTTCTAAACTGTTCTGATAGACCATTTCTTCGATAGTATTTGATTCTTCGGCTAAAACATCTAGGGCACGATAAATGTGCTGGGATTCTACTTCGTGCGCTTCAAGTAAATCTTGCGCGCATTCAAACGTTCCTTTCTTTGACCGGGGATTCAGTATACGCATATAAATCAGTCGAGAGAGTATCGTGTTTAAGTCATAAGAAAAGTTGTGTTTGTCTGAAATGATGCGGCAGACCTTATCCAGCTTTAGTTGATGATAAAGGGATTGTAAAAATAAATACCCGACATTGAATGACCGTTGGTCATTTTTAGAGATGGGTTTATGGGGATCAAATTTCGCTACAATCTTAGCCTTTTTTTCTTTTTCTTTATCGGTCAAAGTCTTAGCGTATTGTTTGGCCCATTCATACGGATTGACTCCCGGATGTTTTTCTAAAATCTCTTTATCGTTTCCTAGGGCTTCAACCACTTTTGTGGTTTTCTTTCCGTTAACATAAACGTCTTTAATAATCATATAGGAGGTAGAATGTTTTGATTGGCTCTTTTTCACGCGCATAGGAATCCCTCATATCTTAGTTTAATAAGCTTATTATATCATTGTACGAAATCGTACGCAATAATAAAGAAGTGAATTTGACAAAAAAATAAAGCCCTTATAGGCTTTCTGTCACTTTTTCCTCGTTTCAACTGTCAAACTCCCGAATGCACATTAGAAGAAATAAAAACTTTACAGAACACCCTAAAAAAAGTCGGGTATAAAGCAGTCAGCTTACAGGACACTTAACTAGGGCCAACCTTTATTCGCTTTCATAATACTCTTATGGTATAATGATTAAAGGAGTATAATATCTTAATGAAGAATTGAGGGGATGAAAGTGGCTAAAGAAGAGATCACTGCGGAAGTCCAGCAATTGGTTGAAACGGAACTTCGTAAAGGTGCCAGCAACTCCCGAATTGCTAATTTATTAGATTTACCTTATAAAGAAGCAGTCGACATTATTGAAACGATCAAAGAAAATTTAAGACCGGATGTTGGGGATGAAATTATCTTTTCATTTAGAGACGAACCAATGGAAGGAATTATTGAAAAACTTCTTACAAACAGTGCCATCGTCCGTATCAACTGGAATCATTCTGCTGAAAGAATGCGTGATCTGGTTGAAGAAAAAACGGTCGTTAACTTTAAAGATATTGAAGGATTTAAAAATCAAGTGGATGAAGAATAAGCAACTATCAAAAAAGGCCGTCCTAGGATGGTCTTTTTTGCTTTTATACACCCCGAATTGAGGAAGTGTAAAAGGGTCACCGCAGAAATTTGACTTAAGAAGTTAAACAGGCAGTAAAAAATCATACAAAAAACATAAGAATAAGGAGACCGTTCCAACCAGTAATGATAGCGCTATCAACAAAACTTTCAAAACTGCCTTCACATATAAATCATTATTTTAATCTTGACAGTTTTTCCAAACTAAGTTAGTATTTTGATTGTCAAATAGTTTGATAATCAAACAATATCGACTAAACGAATAGGAGGAGATGATGTGGATCCAAAAATCAATGAAATAAACGGGTACCTGGTATCTATTTTCAACGATGTGCTGATGATTGAAGAACGGACACTCCAGACCAGTCAGTTCAAGGATGTATCGATCAAAGAAATGCATACCATTGATGCAATTGGCATGTATCAGGAGCACACAACCAGTGAAGTGGCTAAGAAGCTTGGGATTACTGTAGGTACGCTTACAGTCTCGGTCAACAACTTAGTCCGTAAAGGCTATGTGAACCGCGTCCGAAGCGAGAAAGACCGAAGAGTCGTCAAGCTGGCGCTGACAAAGCAAGGCCGCCTGCTCTATCGTCTTCATGACAAGTTTCATAGAGACATGGTCAGAGAAACGCTAACGGAAATGAGCGAAGAAGAAGCTGAAGTGCTGATGAAAGGCTTGTTGAATCTTCACAGCTTTCTTGAGCGGACAAAGGAGCAGTTACCGGAGTGATGGACAAGACCCATGTAAAAATATATTCAACTGGGAAATATATCCCACCTCATCGTGTGTCTAATCATGATTTGACGAGCTGGATGGATACGTCTGACGAATGGATCGTCAAACGGACAGGTATCCAGACCCGTTACTTATCTCGTGGAGACAACACGAGTGACTTGTGCGTCAAAGCTGCGCATGATGTGCTAGAAGGTAGTCATATCGATGCTGATGAAATCGGACTGATTATTGTTGCGACAATGTCACCTGATGGGCAGTCTCCATCTGTTGCCAGTAAAGTACAGTCAGCGATTCAAGCGGGTCAGGCGATGGCATTCGATATGAACGCAGCCTGCTCAGGTTTTGTCTACGCGCTATCTACAGCAGAAAAAATACTCAGACATGCTCCCTACAGCTATGCCTTAGTGCTTGGCGGAGAGGTCATGTCAAAAGAGATCGACTGGACAGACAGAAAGACGGCAGTACTTTTCGGTGATGGAGCAGCAGGAGTCCTGATAGGTAAGACAGATGAGTCTGATCAGTTTATATCTGAAGATCTTCATGCAAATGGAGATAAAGGAGAGGCACTGACATCTGGGAATAGACAGGTGGATAATCCTCTTGTACAGTCAGACAAATCAGTCAGTTACCTGACTATGGATGGAAGAGAGATCTTCAACTTTGTCACTCGCTCGATTCCGGACAGTATCCAAAAGGTTATTGAAGCCGGCGGGACTGACATAGAAGACATTGATTATTTTCTTCTTCATCAGGCAAATGCACGCATCATAGAAATTGTTGCCAGGAAACTGAAGCGTCCTGTCGAGACATTTCCAATGAACATTCAGAATTACGGGAACACATCTGCAGCCAGTCTACCGATACTATTGGACGAGCTTGCAAAAGAAAAAAAAGTGTTGAATGGAAAAAAACAGAAAATCATCTTGAGTGCCTTCGGCGGGGGATTAACCTGGGGAACGCTACTCTTGGAAATAAACTAATGATACAAACTAAAAAACTAATGAACTAATCGGAGGAATTATAAATGACAACTTTTGAAAAAATTCAGGAAATTATCGTAGATCAGCTGGACAAAGAAGAAAGCGAAGTACAACTCTCAACGAACTTTAGAGAAGAACTTGAAGCAGACAGCTTGGATCTGTTCCAGATCATAAATGATATCGAAGACGAATTTGACATCAAGATAGAATCTGAAGAGGGTCTGACAACTGTAGAAGATCTAGTAAAATATGTTGAAGGTCAAATCGAATCTTAATTTAACAGGAAGGAGCTCCTAGATGAATCAGCCCTTATTAGAGCAAATTGGAATTAAATATCCCATCATACAAGGAGCGATGTCATGGGTTGCCACTCCAAGTCTAGCAGCAGCCGTCTCAAATGCAGGCGGACTGGGCATGCTTGGAGCCGGGCATGAACCAGGTGAGTATGTCAGAAAAATCATTCAAGAAACTAAGAAGATGACAGACAAACCATTTGGTATGAATGTCCTGCTGCTGTCACCCTATGTTGATGATGTCGTCGATGTTGTGTGCGAAGAAGGCATAAAAGTCGTGACAACTGGAGCGGGCAGTCCTGGACGATATATGAAAAAGTTCAAGGATGCAGGTATTACTGTGATCCCTGTAGTTGCTTCCGTTGCACTGGCCAGACGGATGGAAAAAGAAGGTGCAGATGCAATCATCTGTGAAGGGATGGAAGCTGGAGGTCATATTGGAAAACTGACAACCATGACACTAGTTCCTCAGGTCGTTGATGCAGTTCATATTCCAGTAATAGCAGCTGGAGGTATAGCAGATGGCCGGGGAATGGCTGCCGCATTTATGCTGGGAGCGTCTGCGGTACAATTGGGTACACGGTTTGTAGTCGCTTATGAAAGTATTGCTCATGAAAAATTCAAGGAGCGCATTATTAAGGCGAGAGACATTGATACCGTCGTAACTGGTATGATCACAGGTCATCCTGTACGTGTACTTAGAAACAAACTCACAAAAGAATATCTGAAAGTAGAAAAAGAAATTACAAGTGATGAGCATCCGGATTTTTCACGTCTTGAAGAGCTTGGTAAGGGCGCTTTAAGAAAAGCGGTTATTGAAGGTGATAAGGATGGTGGATCATTTATGTCCGGTCAGATTGCCGGTCTGGTATCGAAAGAACAGAGTTGTGAGGAGATCATTCAGGAGCTGATGAGTGAATACAAAGAGCTGACAGCTCACCCAGTCGTCTTTAATTGATGTGTAAGCTTCAGTCTAATACTTTGATATTCAAACAAATGGCGACTTACTCATTTATCAGTTATATGAAAGGAAGTTTTTCGTGAAAACTGCATTTGTCTTTAGTGGGCAGGGTGCGCAGTATCTGGGCATGGGAAAAGAATTCTACGACACTTATGCATCTGCCCGCGCTATATTTGATCAAGCCAGTGAGGCATTGGATCTCGATCTTGCTGAAATTTGCTTTAACGATGAAAAGAAGATACATCTCACTCCGTATACTCAGCCGGCTATTCTGACAGTCAGTCATGCTATTGCTGCAGTCATGGGCGAAGAAGGCATTCATCCGGATTGTTCAGCAGGACTTAGTCTGGGAGAATACAGTGCGCTTGTCGCTTCAGGAGGCATAGGGTTCAAAGAAGCAGTCAGACTTGTCCACAAGAGGGGAAGTCTTATGGAAGAAGCTGTTCCTGACGGAGAAGGAAAAATGGCTGCGGTCATAGGACTGGATGCAGAAGCAGTTGAATCGATCTGTACCTCAGTCACTGAAAATAACTATGTGACCGTAGCAAATTATAATACGCCAAGTCAGCTTGTTCTTTCTGGAACAGCAGAAGGTGTGGAGCAGGCGATGAAGCTGGCCGAAGAACGTGGGGCGAAACGTGTAGTTGAACTGAATGTCAGCGGACCTTTTCATTCTCAACTGCTTGAACCAGCAGCTCAGGAATTTTCTGAAGTCCTGTCTCAGCAGACATTCAACCCGTTAACTATCCCGGTCTATTCTAACGTGACAGCCAGTGCTTATCCTGATTCAGGGGCGATTTCTCATCTTCTCACTGAACAGATGACTTCATCTGTCCGTTTTGAACAGATGATTCGGATTATGGCTGAAGATGGGGTAGAGAGATTTATCGAAGTCGGACCTGGAAAAACTTTAAAGTCATTTATCAAAGCAATTGATAAAAGCTTTAAACCGTCGAATGTCGAAAAGCCTAGTCAATTGAATAAATTACTGGAAAAATCGAGTGGATAGTAGGGGTAATATGGATAAAAAAACAATCATAGTAACAGGAAGCACCAGAGGAATCGGTAAAGCGATCGCAGCCTTCTTTCTTAATAGAGGGCATAATGTCGTTGTTAACGGACGAAAAGACCTGTCAGATGATCTGATGGATTACTTCAACGTTTTCGACGGGACTGTCCATGTTATCAATGGGGACATCAGCGATTCGGCCTTTGCTAAAAAGCTGATCAAGGACACTAGAAAACACTTTGGGTCTGTAGATGTTCTAGTGAATAATGCAGGGATCACACGTGACAATCTGGCAATCAGGTTGTCTGATGATGATTTTGATGCCACGCTTGATGTGAACTTGAAAGGCACGTTCTATACATCTAAAGAAGCGGCTAAAGTGATGCTCAAGCAGCGCTCAGGGCATATCATCAATATGTCCAGTGTTGTCGGAGTAGCTGGAAACGTCGGACAGGCGAACTATGCTGCGAGTAAGGCCGGTGTAATCGGATTGACCAAATCATTGGCCAAGGAGCTGGCTCCAAGAGGCGTGCTGGTTAATGCCATCGCACCTGGCTTCATTGAATCGGATATGACCGATCAGCTGACCGATGAAGTAAAAGAGAAAGCTCTGATGACTATTCCTCTCAACCGCCTTGGTAAAGCTGAAGAGGTAGCTGAGCTGGCAGGGTTTTTAAGTAATCAGAAGTATATTACCGGACAAGTTTTCCACGTTGATGGTGGAATGGTAATGAACGGGTAAATAGTTTAGGAGGCTGAGAATGGAAAGAGTAGTAATTACTGGTCTTGGGGCGATTACGCCGCTTGGCAATTCAGTAGCAGAATTTTGGGATGGACTGAAAAATGGAAGAAACGGCATAGGGCCGCTGACCAAATTCGATGGAGAGGCAATCAATGTTCATGTTGCCGGAGAAGTCCGAGACTTTGAAGCTAAGAAAGTCATGGACAGAAAACTGGCTAAGCGTATGGACCCATTTTCGCAGTATGGCGTAGCGGCTGCTCTTGAAGCAGTGAAAGATAGTGAAATCGACATGGATGAAATTGATGCCGATCGCATGGGAGTCATTGTCGGTTCAGGAATTGGCGGACTGAATGCCATGCAGGACCAGATCATCAAAATGCATGAAAAAGGACTGGACCGTGTTGCTCCCTTTTTCGTTCCTATGGCAATTGGAAATATGGTTGCGGGAAATATCTCCATAGCAACTGGAGCAAAAGGCCCGAATCTCTCAATCGTCACAGCCTGTGCATCCGGAAACAATTCAATTGGAGAAGCATATAGAAATATCAAGCACGGCTATGCCGACATCATGCTGGCTGGTGGAGCTGAGGCAAGCATCAATGAAATCGGTATGTCAGGTTTTGCTGCGCTGAATGCATTATCAACTAATGAAGATCCTAATGCTGCTTCAACACCTTTCGACAAGAATCGTCATGGATTCGTCATGGGTGAAGGTGCAGGAGTTCTTGTACTTGAAAGCCTGTCTTCTGCTTTGAAACGCAAGGCGAAAATATATGCTGAAATTACAGGTTACGGTGCGACTGGAGATAGTTTCCACATGACTGCCCCTTCTCCAGACGGATCAGGTGCTGCAAGAGCCATGAAGCAGGCTATTAAAGAGTCTGGAATCGAAGCTGCAGATATTGGCTATATCAATGCACACGGAACATCTACACCTGCCAATGACTCTTCAGAAACCGAGGCCATCAAACTGGCATTAGGTGATGAAGCAGCTGCGAGTGTCGCTGTTTCAAGTACTAAAAGCATGACAGGTCATTTACTTGGAGGTGCAGGGGCGATCGAAGCGATCGCATCCATTAAAGCACTTCAGGAAGGAATACTTCCACCGACAATCAATCTAAGCACACCTGACGAAGCCTGCGACCTGGATTATGTCAGCAATCAGCCAAGAGAAAAAGCAATTCAGTATGCATTAAATAACTCTTTAGGGTTTGGTGGACATAACGCCGTTACCTGCTTCAAGAAATGGGAGGATAAGGAATGAATTTTGAACAGCTGAAAGAGCTGATCGATCACATCGACCGGTCATCTCTTTATGAGTTCGAGATGGAAAATGACGACATCTCCTTAAAATTGAGTAAAAGAAAAACGTATGGTGCTGGTGGTGTCGTGCAGACCCAAGATCAGGTGGAGCCTAACAATCAGGCAGAACCTGCAAGGAAATTCTCACCCTCGTCAGAAGAGGAAACTGCTGCGCAGTCCGCGCCACAAGAGATCGCACCAGATGAAGATCTTCATGAACTGAAGGCGCCCATAGTAGGGACAGGCTACCTGTCTTCTTCACCTGATGCCCCACCATTCGTCAGTGAAGGCGATGCAGTATCAAAAGGTCAGACCATCTGTATCATCGAAGCGATGAAAGTCATGAATGAAATCAAGAGTGACGTAGACGGAACGATCAGCCAAATAATGATCGAAGACGGACAGCCTGTCGAATTCAATCAGTCACTGATCAAAATCAAGCCAAATTAAAGGAGACTACTTATGACTACTATGAACATCAAAGAAATTCAGGAACTGATTCCCAATCGTTACCCGATCTACTTTATTGACAAAGTGACAGAGCTGATTCCAGGTGAACATGTCACCGCAATAAAAAATGTAACGATCAATGAAGAGTTTTTCCAAGGACACTTCCCGGGAGAACCAGTCATGCCAGGTGTACTCATTGTTGAGAGTCTGGCACAGGCTGGATCGATCCCGCTTTTAAAACTGGATCAGTTCAAGTCTCAGACAGCCTATCTCGGTGGACTGAACAAAGTTAAATTCAAGAAAAAAGTAGTTCCTGGAGATGTGCTTGAATTAAAAGTAGATATCGTCAAGCTTAAAGAGTATGCTGGAATCGGTAAAGGTGTCGCATACGTGGATGGCAAGAAGGTCTGTGAAGTAGAAATGACATTCATTATCGGAAGATAGCAGATCACTAAAATTTGTATCTATTAAGCATTATGGTGTTAAGTCAAGAGAATAGATTATAAAATGACAACCTATTTTCATAAAAAAGGGTGCACTGAACTAAACCGCCACGTATTCGAAAATACGTTCGGTTTATATCTTCGGATAGT